>NZ_JBDGDM010000032.1:0-49529 GCF_040908885.1 Ruminococcus sp. RTP21358st1_G6_RTP21358_211008 | reverse complement strand
TTAGACATAAAATATGCTCCCTCCTAAGTGACAAGTTTTTATTATTTCACTTGTCTACCTAGAAGGGAGCATATCACACCGACAGTCCCCTCTGTATTTTTCCCAAAAACTGCTAAATTTATTCTTTCGAAACTGGATTTACTTTGTCGCTATCCACCTGTAAAATTCCGAAAGATATTTTTATAAACATAATTCCCTGCCACTTCATTTACTCCACCGGCTCGGCTGTTCCTGGCAGATCCGGTTCCACTGGCAGTCACCGCAGATTTTCGTTCTTTTTCCCGTTTCAATAATTTTTTTCTGTACTGCTTCGGTAAATTCCGGGAATGCAAGTTTCTGACCTTCTTTTAAGCCGCATTCTGCCAGCACTGCATTGTCATATCTTTTCACCTTCTCGGCTGCCTCGCAGATTCCCTGGCTATTGTTTGGACAGGCTGAGCAGATTTCGTCAGTTTTTACTGTGAGACAAACATCTGCCCCTTTTGTAAAAAGCTCCAGCATTTCCTGCATATGGGCTGTAAATCCAGTGCTGTAGCCATTTCCGATAAAAAACGCCAGGCACATCCCGTGGTGAGGGCGAATGGGATATGTCTGACGTTCTTTTTTACTGCATTGGTACAAGCTTACGTACCCTTCTGGACAAAACAAATGCCAGAGCGATCTTTACAAGGTCAGGAATGATAAATGGAATTACGCACCAGCCCAGTACGGTTCCAAGTCCGACAGCTCCGGAGGTTCTTGTATATACAACCATGAACCAGATAGTTCCCATTGCGTAGCAGACAATCAGTCCGACTACCATGGAAAGAATCTGAATAACAGGCTTTTTGCCCCAGAGAGATTCCATAGCCCACATTACCAGGGCGGAGAAAAGAAATCCGATGATGTAACCGCCGGTATTGTTAAGAAGAATACCAAGTCCTCCTGAAAATCCTGCAAATACAGGAACACCAATAGCTCCAAGTAAAATGTAAACCAGTACAGCCAGGCTGCCTCTCTTTCCGCCAAGCACACCAACAGCCATAAATACACCAAATGTCTGTAATGTAAACGGCACTGTCATTGGAATGGAAATCCAGGAACAGATTGCGATCAGTACGGCGAAAATAGCTATGTATGCCAGGTCGTATGTTTTTGTCTTTGTTGCGGTTACGGTACTCATATTCTCCTCCTCGAGTAAATATTATTTTTGTCAGATACAATCTAACACAGTTACGTTGCAATTGTCAACCTATTATTTGTTTTTGGTTTACAATTCTCTTCGTGAAGAATCTGGACATGTTTCCCGCATACGTGCTATACTTCTGTAAAATGGAGGATTAAAAAATTGTGTCAAACATATAGAATTGCAATTTGTGATGACCTTGCCACAGACAGAAATTATCTTTCTTCTCTGTGCGAAATATGGGGCAGTCATAACAGTTATCATATACAGATTTCAGAATTTACATCAGCCGAAAATTTTTTGTTTCATTATGCCGAGAAAAAAGATTTTGACATTCTTCTCCTTGATATAGAAATGGGCGCCATGGATGGTGTTACCATGGCAAGGAAGCTGCGGCAGGATAATCAGACCGTACAAATTATATTTATCACCGGATACGCAGACTATATTTCTGACGGATATGAAGTAGATGCCCTTCACTATCTGATGAAGCCCATACAAGAAGAGAAGTTCTTTACAGTTCTTGACCGTGCAGTCACAAAGCTTATCAAGAATGAGAAGGTTCTTAACATAATCAGTCAGGGTGAGATGATTCGTCTGCCCATCTGTCAGATCAATTATGCAGAGGTAAACAGCAATTATATTACGATTCACAGTCAACAGACTATCACCCTGAAAATGACCTTAAGCGAATTGGAAAAAAAGCTGGATTCTCATTTTTTCAGAGCGGGACGTTCTGCTTTGGTAAATCTAAAAAAAATCAGCCGGGTTACAAAAAAAGAGATTTATTTGCAGGATGGAAGTATAATCCCCCTTCCACGCGGCGCTTATGAGAAGGTTAACCGGGCAATCATTAATATGGACTGATTTGGGAGATTAAAATGCATTTATTTTCGAAAAAAGCAGCTAAAAAAATGGCTGCATATCAGAAGGAACTGATTGAAACTCACTATCAGGAGGTTGATAATATGTACCGCCAGATGCGAGGCTGGCGCCATGATTATCGCAATCATATCCAAACAATGAAGGCTTATGCAGCCACAGAAAACTGGGACGCAATCAGACATTATCTCGATCTTCTTGACAAGGATCTTACCACAGTAGATACTGTGATAAAAACCGGAAATGCCATGACAGATGCTATTTTAAATTCTAAAATATCACTGGCACGGTCCAAAGATATTCAGGTAATTGCAGATGCTGACATTCCTGTTAAGCTGAATTCCTCTGAAATTGATCTTTGCTGTATTATTGGAAATTTATTCGACAATGCCATAGAAGCCAGCCTGCAGCTTCCCAAAGAAAAACGACTGATCCGCATTTATATGGACATGAAAAACACGCAGTTATACATTTCTTTCACTAACTTTACAGCGGGAAAGAAGTTGAAAAAACAGGGAAATCTTTTTAAAAGTACAAAAGGTGATGGTCATGGTCTGGGGCTGATCCGTATTGATGATATAGTAAAGCGATCTGATGGATATATCAGCCGAAACAGTGAAGAGGGCGCCTTTACCACTGAGATTTTACTGCCCCAGTTATAATTCATCCCCCGAAACATGCAATTCATCCCCGGTTTAATCCGGGGATATTTTTTCTGGTAAAATCATATTAAGAATCTTTTTAATGATACCAGAGTCAAAAGGTCAAAAATCCGATGCAAGCTCGCTTGCAAGAGGATTTTTGACCTCTTGACCCGCAAAAAACATGAGTAAGTAGCCATTTTCCGAAGAAAAATGAGCGGATTACGAATGTTTTTGAAGATTGCGGGAGTGCAAAGCACGTAGCAATCTGGTATCAAAAGAAAAATAAGAAAGAAGGGAAAATCATGTTTCAAAAAAATCCTGTATCAAAATACAGTACTTTTCAAAATATATGGTTCATGATTAAACTTGCCTGCACTTCTCAGGAGAAGAAAGTTCTGGTGATCAGCTTTTTTATCGCACTGTTAACCATTATACAGAACCTTCTTAACCTTTATGTTTCTCCTGTCATATTAAGTGCAATAGAAAATCATGTTTCCATTCAGGAACTGCTTTTTACAATTGTAATTTTTGTGCTTATGATAATGCTGGTATCAGCTGCATTGGCTTATGCAAATCAAAACGTAATTTGCGGACGGATCAGTGTCCGTTGTGAGATTGTAAATCTTTTAAACAAAAAAGCATCCACAACATCTTATCCCAATATAGACGATATGAAATTCAAAAAATTACTGACCAAATCGGCCGAATATACGGACAATAACGATCAGGCCACTGAAGCAATCTGGAATACACTAACTGTACTTTTGATCAATATTGTCTGTTTTTTTATTTACGCCGGTCTTCTTACACAAATTCATCCAATTCTGATTTTGGTCATTCTGTCAACTGCCGGAATCAGTTATTTTATCTCTCAAAGATTAGATGAATATAAGTATCAACATCGGGAGGAAGAAGCTGAATATATACATCAAATGGCATATTTATTAAACCGTGCAGCTGACTTTGGTGCAGCAAAAGATATCCGCATTTTCGGTCTTCGTTTCTGGCTGGAAGAATTATACAGCAAAACAGCCAGGGAATTTACAGCATTTCATCGAAAAGCAGAAAGTGTTTATATCTGGGCTGGAATTGCAGATTTGACTTTTACTTTTCTGCGCAATGGAGCGGTCTACGCATATTTAATTTATTTGGTATTATACCGCGGTCTTGATGTGCCTGCTTTTTTGCTTTATTTTACTGCAGTGGACAGTTTTTCAGGCTGGATTACAGGAATTCTGGAAGGACTTGGCACATTGCACCGACAGTCTCTTGATATTTCCACGGTCCGGGAATGTCTGGATTATCCGGAATTATTCCGTTTCAAAGATGGACTTACCTTAAATCAGGACGCTAAAAATAATTATGAAATTGTTTTGGAAAATGTTTCATTTCGCTATCCAGGAGCAGAAACAGATACTTTAAAAAATATAAATCTTACCTTACATCCAGGAGAAAATCTGGCAGTTGTAGGTCTTAATGGTGCTGGAAAAACTACGTTGATCAAAATAATCTGTGGGTTTCTTGATCCCACAAAGGGACAGGTAAAATTGAATGGAACAGATATCCGAAACTATAACAGAAAAGACTATTATAAGCTGTTCTCGGCAGTGTTTCAGGATTTTTCATTGTTAGCGGGAACCATTGCAGAAAATGTGGCGCAAACAGAAAATTTCGACCTGAAACAGGTGAAAAATTGTATCAAAAAAGCCGGCTTGCTTCCAAAAATAGAAGCTCTTCCAGATAAGTATCAAACCTTTCTGAATCGTGAGGTTTACAAAAATGCAATTATGTTTTCGGGTGGAGAAACACAGCGCCTTATGCTCGCCCGCGCATTATATAAAGATGCCCCTTTTATTATATTGGACGAACCAACTGCCGCACTCGATTCCATTGCTGAAGCAGACATTTATCAGAAATATGACGAAATGACAAAGGGAAAATCCTCAGTTTATATCTCCCATCGGCTCGCTTCTACCAGATTCTGCAGCAGAATCTTAATGCTGGAGCAGGGAGAAATACAGGAAGAAGGAACTCACGAAGAGCTGTTAAGGCAAAGTGGAAAATACGCTGCTCTCTATGAGGTTCAAAGCAAATATTACAGGGAAGGAGATGGGGAAAATGAAGACAAATGAGAAAAACATATCGTTAAAAGAAGCACTGCAGCTTAATCACAGAGCATATAAGCTTTTTTACCGATATTATCCAAAATTAATTCTTTCCCAAATCAGTCTGACCATCTGGAAAGCACTGACTCCCTATATAATCATATATTTATCTGCACTTGTTATTGAAGAACTTGCAGGCGACCGAAGCCCTGACCGCATTCGTTTTCTGGTAACGATTACTTTATTATCCGGAGCAGGAATCAGCTTGATATCTGCATTTCTTAAAAAATGGAAAAGGACTTGGAGCACAGGTCTTGGAATGAAAATCAAGCGAATTTTGTGCGAAAAACTTTTTGATATGGATTACTGTGATTTAGATGATAGCAAAACTATGGAGTTATATTCTTCCATTATTCAAAATCTCAATGGACCTGGGTGGGGACTATACAATGTTCTGTTAAATTATGAAGCTCTGTGTTCAGAAGGATTTTCGATCATTTGTGGCTTATCCATGACCATTTCCCTTTTCACCAGCCAGATTCCAAAAACAGCAGAAAAACTTGTTATTCTTAACAATCCGGTATGTGTAACAGCCATAATTTCTGTTATGGTACTGATTACCTGGTTTTCGCCTGTACTCGCTGGAAAGGCAGGAAAATACTGGGTCAGAAGTGCAGATCTGCATACCTTTTCCAATCGTTTGTTTGCATATTACGGACGTCTGGGCTATGATAGCAAAAAGGCAGCGGATATGCGGATTTACCAACAGGAAAAAATATGCGAAAAGCATAATCTGAGCAAAGAAAATCCTTTCGGTTCCAAGGGATTATTTGCCAGATATGGAAAGGGACCTGTTGGATTTTACATGGCAGCGTCTTCCGCAGTATCTGTAATTTTCACAGGGATTGCCTATGTTTTTGTATGCTTAAAAGCCTGGACAGGTGCCTTTGGAATCGGAGCGGTTACAAAATATATTTCCTCTATTACGAAAGTATATTCAAGTGTATCCGGCTGTATCTCCACCATTGAAGATATGCAAAACAATGCTGTTTTTCTGAAACAGACATTTGAATTTCTGGACATTCCCAATAACATGTATCAGGGAAGCCTGACTACTGAAAAACGCAGTGACCGAAAGTATGAAATAGAATTTCGAAATGTTTCTTTCCGATATCCGGGATGTGAACAATATGCCCTTCGAAATATTAATTTGAAATTTAAAATCGGTCAGAAGCTGGCTGTCGTTGGTATGAATGGAAGTGGAAAGACTACGTTTATCAAACTCCTATGTCGCCTTTACGATCCTACAGAAGGAAAAATTCTTCTTAACGGAATCGATATCCGAAAATATAATTACAAAGAATATATGATGATTTTTTCCGTGGTATTTCAGGACTTCAAACTCTTTTCCCTGACTCTTGGAGAAAATGTAGCCGCCAAAATCAATTATGACGAAGAAGAAGTAAAAAGTGCTCTGAAGAAATCCGGATTTTACAATCGCCTTTCCACAATGCCAGAAGGTCTGAATACTTATCTCTACAAGGATTTCAATAAAAAAGGAATTATCATTTCCGGCGGAGAGGCTCAGAAAATAGCTATTGCAAGAGCTATTTATAAGAATGCCCCTTTTATTATATTGGACGAACCGACTGCAGCTCTTGATCCCATTGCGGAAGCTGAAATATATGGAAAATTTAATGAAATAACAGGCGATAAAACTGCCATTTATATCAGTCATCGTCTGTCTTCCTGCAAATTTTGCGATAAAATAGTTGTATTTCATGAAGGATCTGTGATTCAAACTGGAACTCACCAGGAGCTTGCTGCCGATAAAAGTGGAAAATATTTCCAACTATGGACGGCGCAGGCGCAATATTATAGATAAACAGCTTTTCAATTTCCCTTAATCATGTTAAACTAAGGAAAAGTAATGCTACGGAGGTTTTTTCCATGGACGTACACAGTATCAGTACCAAATGCGCCCGCACTGAATTTGTGGGAACTGCTGTTCTGGATACCATCGGACTTGTAATTTCAGGAGTTGATGATACTCTTTTAAAGGAAATGAATATAGGGACACGCTATCATACCCTTGGACTTTTCAGTTCCCGTACAGGTGCAGCAGGTCAGATCACTGCTGTCGATGATGCGGTGAAAGCCACTGGCACAGAGGTTCTTTCCATTGAATTTCCACGGGATACCAAAGGCTGGGGTGGACACGGCAACTATATTGTGATTGGCGGAAATGATGTTTCAGATGTGCGCCACGCTATTTCGCTGGCGCTGGAACTAACTAATAAGTATGCAGGAGAATTATATATCAGCGAATCCGGTCATTTGGAGTTTGCTTTTTCAGCCAATGCAGGCGGTGCTCTTGCCATGGCCTTTCACGCAGTTCCAGGGGAAGCTTTCGGATTCATGGCAGGTTCTCCGGCAGCGATTGGACTTGTAATGGCAGACACTGCAATGAAGGCTTCTGCAGTTCATATTACACGCTATATGACACCGAGTATCGGTACAAGCCATTCCAATGAAGTTATCCTTGCCCTCTCCGGAGATGCCAGTGCTGTGAAAGAAGCTGTACTCCAGGCAAGACAGATCGGCCTGGAACTGCTGATCGGAATGGGAAGCTATCCGGAAATTCCGGGAGAACCGTATTTATAACAATCCCCCCTATATATTATTGCAGACAAATGCCCTGACAGGCAGAAGATTTTAATGATCTTAATCCTGTCAGGGCGTATTCTTTTTCCTTAATTCAGTCTGTAAACCTCCGCACTCTGAAGTCCAAATGCAAGTGCCTCTGAATGGCTGTTAAAATAAATATCCACATGTCCGTAAGGTGTTCCAAGATCCTCCACTGTATACACATTTCCATTGATCAGGAGCTGAGTTCCGAATGGCACACCAGCCATGGCAACGGTTCTTCCCGCTGTAGGAACAGTTCCGCTGGCTGTCAGGTTTCCTGCTGTTCCGCAGCACTGTGCACAGTTACAGTATGCGGTGAGAGTAAAGGTTCCAAGGTAGGTTCCCTGTGAAGATGAACTACTGCCCTCGGAAGAACTGTCGGAGCTTTCACTGCTGTCCGATGACTCGGTATAAGAATCATCATAGGCACTGCTGTCATCTGCGTCCTGATTGGAATCACTTTCAGACTCGCTGTAGTCATCGTAGGATTCCTCTGTGCCATAGTTTTCCCCGTCACTTGGTGACTGGGCGGCAGCCTCAGCTTCCTGGGCTACCTGCGCCTCCTGGGCTGCTTTCTCTGCCTCTGCAGCCTGCAAAAGGCTGTAAATACTGCTGTCTGCATTACTGATCTGTGTATTTAAAGCACTGATTTCATCCTGGCTGGCACTGATCTGATAAATATAGGACTGAATGTTCTCATTTGTGCTTGCAGTAAGTGCCTGTACCTCTTGCTGTTTGGCAGATTTCTCTGCCAGAAGTTCATTAATATTCTGAGCTTCCTCTTCTGCCTGCTCTTCCTGGGTCTTGATATCTGCCTGAAGGGCTTTATATTTAGCAAGCATGTTTCTGTCATACTGGGAAATCTGGGCTATATTCTCTGCACGGTTCAGAAACTGAGCCAGATCTTCTGAGGACAAAAGCAGCTCCAGCATGGAAGCACTTCCATTCTCATACATGTATACAATACGCTTCTTCATATCCTGATACTGCTTGTCCGCTGTGGCCTTGGCTTCCTCAAGCTGGGTATTCAGGGTTTTCAGCTCTTCTTCTTTCTCCGCTGCCTGAATTCCAAGCTCAGATACACTGTTGGTAAGGTCTGTATACTGAGCATTCAGCTCTTCCAGATAGCTTTCAAGCTCCTGCTTCTTGCTCTCCAGAGATGCCATGTCGGACTGCTGCTGTGCCAGTTCTGCCTGCGCAGCTTCTTTCTGTGCCTGTACATCAGCGATCTGTTCCTCCGTAGAAGCAGCAAATACTGCCCCAGGCATAGAAACAGTCATGATTCCAGTTAACAGCATTGCAAAAATCTTTTTAAATCTCATCTATGTAAACACCTCGTTATTTTTTTCGTAGGTCAAGTATAACATATTCCGTAATTTTTTCAACACTTTTATTTAACTTTTGTAACATTTACGTAATATTTCACGATTTTCCAGAATCTAGAAAGATAATAAATACATGGTTATAGAACAAATTCAGGCACAGTATACCGTGAAATAGTTTGGGCAAATCACAGGAATGTTTTTGCAAAAAAACACCCCGCATTTCATGAAACTCTCCATAAAATGCGGGGTTGTAAAAACCTCTTTACTTCTTATACCGCAGCTTCTTCCTCTGCTACAGCTTCCTGGTATTTCTCGAGAATGATCGTCTGGATCTTATCACGAGTGGAAGAATTGATAGGATGTGCGATATCCCGATATTCTCCATCGGTTGCTTTGCGGCTTGGCATTGCGATGAAAAGACCTTTCTCTCCTTCGATCACCTTGATGTCATGTACTACAAATTCTTCATCAATGGTAATGGAGACTACGGCTTTCATCTTCCCCTCCTTTGCAACCTTTCTCACCCGTACGTCTGTAATGTTCATTTTTGCTGCCCCTTTCCTCTTAATCGCATTTACTGCGCTTTAAGTCTTATTATATTACAAGCTATATCTATCATTTTTCTCCACAACGATCTCTACTTCTCCATCCCCGCTGTAGTAAGAATTTGCCCGGATGGTTCCCCGGCTTTCAACGATACAATTCTCAATATGTGTATTATCCCCCAGATATACATCATTCAAAATTACGGAATTTTTAATTACGCAATTATTTCCAACATAAACATCTTTAAACAGGACAGAGTTCTCAACCACTCCGTTTACAATACATCCACTGGAAATCAGAGAATTCCTAACATCTGCACCAGGATTGTATTTAGCCGGTGGAAGATCATCAATCTTGGTCTTAACTGCCGGCTCCTGTTTGAAGAAGTAGTTACGGATCTCCGGTTTCAGGAAATCCATGTTGGTCTTATAGTAAGATTCAACAGTGGAGATATTGCTCCAGTAGCTGTCGATCTTATATCCATAGATTCTCTTCAGATTCTTATAACGGATCAGAATATCTTTTACGAAGTCATTTCGACCTTCCTGTGCAGCCTTCTCAATCAGTTCGATCAGCTGTCTTCTTCGGATCACATAAATGCCTGTAGAAATAGTATTATATGGGGAAACCATTGGTTTCTCCTCAAATTCTTCAATCCTGCAATCCTCATTCATACGAAGGACACCGAAACGCTCAACCTCGGAAGGATCCGGACATGTAGTGCATACAACGGTAATGTCAGCGCGTTTCGCAATGTGATATTCCAGAACCTTGTTATAGTCCATCTTGTACACGCAGTCACCAGATGCGATGACAACATATGGCTCATGACTGTTCTTCAGGAAATTGAGATTCTGATAAATAGCATCTGCAGTTCCCTGATACCAGAAACCGTTTTCTTTGGTGATAGTAGGAGTAAATACGAAAAGACCGCCCTGCTTTCTTCCGAAATCCCACCATTTGGAGGAGCTTAAATGCTCATTCAGGGAACGTGCATTGTACTGAGTCAGTACAGCTACTTTCTGAATGCGGGAGTTCGCCATATTACTCAGGGCAAAATCTATGCTTCTGTAGCTTCCGGCAATAGGCATTGCTGCAATTGCCCTTTTGTCTGATAATTCTCTCATGCGGTTATTGTTACCGCCGGCTAAAATAATTCCGATTGCTCTCATGCTTTGTCACCGTCCTTTGTTGCAATTACCTGTCCGCTTTCCAGAATGCCATCCGGATAATCTGCCGGAGTGGTCACACCGGAAATCGCCGTGTTCTTTCCAATCTTAACATTATCCGGAATCACGGAGCCTTCTCCTATGGTCGCAATGCCAAATGCATATACCGCAGGTTTCTTTATATTAGGTGCTTCCTCGCCGCAGCCAAGAACCACGTCATTTCCTATGGTTACGTCCTCTGCCACAATTGCCTTTTCCATGTCTACATTCTCACCGATGATTGTATTCCGCATGATAATAGAATCCCGGATCACACTGCCTTTTCCGATCACAACATTCGGTCCGATTACAGAATTATGTACTTCGCCATAGATTTCAGAGCCTTCACCGATGAGACATCTGTCCAGAACGGCCTCCTCTGAAATATACTGTGGCTGGATGATATCGCCCTTGGTGTAAATCTTCCAGAATTCCTCATAAAGATTAAACTCAGGAATAATATCAATCAGTTCCATATTTGCTTCCCAGTAGGAACCAAGAGTTCCAACATCTTTCCAGTAGCCATTGTATTCATAGGCAAAAAGGCGCTGTCCTTTATCCTTGCAATATGGAAGAATATGTTTACCAAAGTCACAGCTCTGCTGATCCTTCAGTGCGTAAAGCGCTTCCTTCAGAACCGGCCAGCTGAAAATATAAATTCCCATAGACGCCAGATTGCTGCTTGGATGCTCTGGTTTCTCCTCAAATTCAGTTACTCGGAAAGTCTCATCCGTTACCATGATGCCGAAACGGCTGGCTTCCTCAATAGGTACAGGCATACAGGCAATGGTCACATCCGCCTTATTTGCCTTGTGGAAGTCAAGCATAACCTCATAATCCATCTTATATATATGATCTCCTGAAAGGATAAGCACATAATCGGGATTGTACTGCTCCATATACGCCATATTCTGGAAAATGGCATTGGCTGTTCCTGTGTACCACTCGCTGTTTGTGCTCTTCTCATAAGGTGGAAGTACAGTTACACCGCCTTCAGTTCTGTCCAGGTCCCACGGAACACCGATACCGATATGGGTATTCAGTCTCAGAGGCTGATACTGTGTCAGGACTCCAACTGTATCAATTCCTGAATTAATACAGTTACTTAACGGAAAATCAATGATACGGTACTTACCTCCAAAAGCTACTGCTGGTTTGGCCACTTTTTCTGTCAGTACCCCAAGTCTGCTGCCTTGGCCGCCGGCTAAGAGCATGGCAATCATTTCTTTTTTAATCATGCTATCACCTCTTGTTGTAGTTATGATTTATCATTATACCATACTTCCCATATTTAATAAACATATTTTACAATTTATTTGTTGATATTTTACTTTTTTTATCGTTATTGTACATGTTTTTTCGACACAACCGAATCTCTGATTGTTTTTTTTATTCATTTTGTACAGTAGTATTACTGTGTTTTGCGAAGCATACTGCTGTGAAAATCGTGAACAGCGACACTGTAGGAAAGGGAAATTATTGTATTGGTTACCGACTATCCAAAGAAATACTTTGCAATTTTTACAGTTCGGGGTATAATAAATGAAAGTAATTGTAAAAATTCATAACGATTCAGGAGGCTTTTCCTTCAATGAATATTGAATCGCTTCAAAAATGATTAGCATAAGGAGATTAACATGTATCAGATAGACTTCCATAAACCGCTTCATATCCATTTTATCGGTATTGGCGGAATCAGCATGAGCGGACTTGCTGAGATCCTTCTCGGCGAGGATTTCAAGGTTTCCGGCTCTGATTCCAAAGAAAGCCCGCTTACGGATTCCCTTACCAGGAAAGGTGCACGCATCTTTTACGGACAGCGCGCTTCCAATATTACAGACGATGTAGAACTTGTAGTTTACACTGCAGCCATTCATCCGGATAACCCGGAATATGCCAGTGCAGTGGAAAAAGGCATTCCAATGCTGACCAGAGCCCAGCTTCTTGGTCAGATCATGCGCAACTACGATACCCCAATCGCAGTTTCCGGAACCCATGGCAAGACCACCACTACTTCCATGATCTCCCAGATTCTTCTGGAAGCAGATGCGGATCCGACCATCAGTGTTGGCGGCATTCTTCCTTCTATCGGGGGAAATATCCGAGTAGGTCAGTCCGAAACATTTGTCACAGAAGCCTGTGAGTATACCAACAGCTTTTTAAGCTTTTTCCCGAAGATCAGTGTGATCCTGAACATTGATGCTGACCATCTGGACTTTTTTAAGGATATTGACGACATCCGTCATTCCTTCCGCAAATTTGCCCAGCTGCTTCCCGCAGACGGAGCCCTGATCATCAATGCTGATACGCCGCATTATCAGGATATTATCAAAGACCTTTCATGCAAAATTATTACATATGGTCTGGAGCATGAAGCTCAGTATCAGGCCACAGATATCACTTATGACAAATATGGACATGCATCCTTTACCGTTCTGAAGGATGGCAGAAAGGCCGGCAGTTTCTATCTGAAAGTTCCTGGCAGCCACAATGTTTCCAATGCCCTGGCAGCAATTGCTCTGGCTCGGCTTCTTCAGATTCCGGATGATGTCATTGTCAAAGGACTTGGCAGTTTCACAGGAACAGATCGCCGTTTCCAGTATAAAGGCGAAGTAGCAGGCGTTACCATTGTTGATGATTATGCGCATCATCCAACAGAAATCCAGGCTACTTTAAACGCTGCACACAATTATCCACACAAGAAGCTGTGGTGCGTATTCCAGCCTCATACTTACACACGTACCAAGGCTCTTCTTCCGGAATTTGCACAGGCTCTTAAGCTTGCCGATCATGTGGTTCTGGCAGACATTTATGCAGCAAGAGAAACAGATAATCTTGGAATCTCTTCCAAGGATCTGCAGGCACGGATCCAGGAGCTTGGTACTCCATGCGAATATTTCCCAACCTTTGATGAGATTGAGAATTTCCTGCTGAATAATTGTGAAGCCGGAGATCTGTTGATCACAATGGGTGCCGGAGATGTTGTTAAAATCGGAGAACAGTTACTTGGAAAATAATTGATTGCAATTTCAGCGGTTGTCATGTCCTTTTAAGACCTGGCATCCGCTGTTTTTGTTTTACCATTTTTATTGTCTCTGATCTGTTTTTCCTGGCAAAACGTGCATACCTTCTCATATCCACGATCACAGACTGTTTTTGCCAAAAATAATTATCCACATTGAAAAAAGCTTGGAAATTCAAGCAATTTAATAGTTATCCACATTATCCACAGGCTTATGCACATTTTTGCACTGGCCTGCATGTGGATTCTTATGTGTATAAAGTGCTTAACATAATACTACGACATAACTCGACAAAAATCACAGTTTTTCTTTAATTTTCCGCATTTTTCGGGTTTCCCATAAACATTATGTGCAACTTGGTTTCCACATTATCCACATTATCCACATTGCAATCCACACACATTTTGTAAAAACTCCGGCAAAAAATCTCCTATTCTCATTTAAAAAGGGGTGTGCTATAATGCAAACACAATGAACAGTGATGATTCATATTCCCAGATAAGGAGTGTTTCCATGATCAGGTTACATAGTACAGGGCTTAATGATGCCACCATTTTATCCAATATTTTTATCGACCATTTTATGCCAAAGGCAAATGGAGAATTTGTAAAGGTCTATATTTATCTGCTCCGTATGCTTGGCCGCCCGGAGGAAGCTTTCGGGCTTTCCCAGATGGCAGACTCCCTGTTCTGTACAGAAGGAGATATCCTCCGCGCGCTGAAATACTGGGAGTCTGAGAAACTGGTTATCCTCTTATACGAGGAAGCTGAATTGACAGGAATTACCTTACAGGCACCGTGGAATGAAGCAAATATGCTGGCTACGGTGACTCCCGCAGGTATCTGTAACGCCGGTTCGCTCAGAGATGTGCCTGATACTTATCACATATCTGCCCCTGAATCCCCAGCCAGCAGTCCCAATGCTCCTACTGATAAACCATTGCAGACTGACCAGATTTCCTACCGTGGCGCGGATCTGCCTGTCCCACCTTCCTCCAAACCACTTTCCGAAACGAAAGCACTTACCCCGGATCGGGTGAAGGAGCTAAAACAGAATGAAGATATTATCCAGCTTCTTTACATTGCTGAGCAATACCTCGGCAAAACACTCACCCCCACAGAGACACGCAAGATCCTGTTTTTCTACGATGAGCTGCACATGTCTGTAGATTTGATCGATTATCTGATCGAATACTGTGTTGGCCGTGACCACCGCAGCATCCGTTATATCGAGACAGTTGCCATGGCATGGAAGGAGGAAGGCATTACCACAGTTGAAATGGCAAAGGATTCCACCTCCCGCTACAGCAAAGAATATTTTTCAGTTCTGAAAGCGATGGGAATTACCAACCGCAATCCTTCAGACGCGGAAATTTCGCTGATCAATACCTGGACCAGGGACTATGGTTTTGCCATGGAATTGATTCAGGAAGCCTGCTCACGGACAGTTCTGCAGACTGGACAGCCAAGTTTTCCATATGCAGACAAAATTCTGCAGCGCTGGAAGGATAAGAATATCCGCACTTTAGGGGATGTCCGTCTTCAGGATGCCCAGCACCAGAAGCGCAAGCTGGAAAAAGCAGTGTCGAAAGCAGACAAGCCGAAATCCGCAGCCCCAAACCGCTTTAACAATTTCCATCAGCGTGACTACGATTTTGCTGAATATGAGAAGAAACTGCTTAATAAACCAAATTAAATCCTGGAAACAGATTTTTATTTAAAACACATACTAGAGCATGTTTGAAAAAGGCTTTCTGCAAGATGTGCGTCACAATTTGTGGGAGATTTTGTCCGGATGAGGGCGCCGTAGCGGGCTACGGCAACTGAATTCGGGCAAAATATACCGCAAAGTGGGGCGTGCAGATTGCGGGAATGATTTTTCAAACAGGCTCTAACGTCTTATAACCTGGAAGGAGAATTTACATGCCCTTACAGAATTACCAATACGATACTATAATGCGGGAATACAACCGTCGCCAGGCCAGGAACCGCCGCATACAGGAAGAGCATCTTGCTGAAGCCTATGAGAAAATTCCCCGTCTGCGTGAAATCGACGAGGAAGTAGCTACTTTAAGTGCCAGGAAGGCCCGGGCCCTGATCAGCCGCCAGGAAGTCGGCATTGAAGATCTTCGCAATGATATTGCCCTGCTTTCCCAGGAACGCACTGCATTACTGCTTTCTTCCGGCTATCCTGCTGATTATTTGGAGATGAGCTACACCTGCCCTCTTTGCCAGGATACTGGCTATATCGGCAGCCAGAAATGCTCCTGTTTCAAGAAGGCAGAGATCGAACTTCTGTATACACAGTCAAATTTAAAAGAAATTCTTGAAAAAGAGAACTTTGACCACTTTTCTTTTGACTTTTATTCTGATACAATAACAAATGATTCAACGGGACTCACCGAACGTGAGACTGCACGTCGCGCGTATAAGATGGCGAAGGAATTTGTCGCTGACTTTGATAATTCTTTCCAGAACCTGTTTTTCTACGGCGACACAGGTGTGGGCAAGACCTTTCTTTCCCACTGCATCGCTCACGATCTTCTGGACAGTGCACACTGTGTACTTTATTTTTCTTCATTCGAGCTTTTTGATTTTCTTGCAGGCTCTGCTTTTTCCAGAGGCAGCGACGCTCCCGATGATGAACCGATTTTTGACTGTGACCTGCTGATTATTGATGACCTGGGTACAGAGCTTACCAACAGCTTTGTATCTTCACAGCTTTTCCTGTGCATCAATGAGCGGATCATGCGCAAGAAATCTACGATTATTTCCACAAACCTGAAGCTGGAAGATTTCTCAGCAACTTATTCTGAGAGAACCTTTTCCCGCATCGCCAGCAACTATCAGATGACCAAGCTTGTGGGAAAAGATATCCGCATTCAGAAAATTTTTTTAGGAGGAAAGTAAAGAATGGCACAAGAAGAATTGACTACACTTCCCGTTGGAAGACTGGGATTAGTTCCTTTGGAAAGCTGCAGGAGCCTTGGACAGAAAGTCGACGAATGGCTCGTTAAGTGGCGTAAGGAGCGTGAGCATTCAGAATCAGATTCTTTCGCCTTTGAAGGATACAAAAGAGATTCCTATACAATCAAAGTTCAGAACCCTCGTTTCGGTTCCGGAGAAGGTAAATGTGTGATCACCGAGTCCGTGCGAGGAGATGATGTTTATATTCTTGTAGATGTATGTAACTACAACATCTCATATCCAATTGGCAAATACACCAACCTGATGTCCCCAGATGATCATTATCAGGATCTGAAGCGTGTAATTGCAGCTATTGGAGGAAAGGCCCGCCGCGTGAATGTAATCATGCCATACCTTTATGAGGGTCGTCAGAGCAAGCGTATTGGAAGAGAGTCTCTTGACTGTGCTACTTCCCTTCATGAACTGATAAATATGGGAGTTGAAAATATTATCACTTTCGACGCACATGACCCACAGATTCAGAATGCCACCCCACTTCATGGATTTGAGACTGTTCAGCCTTCTTATCAGTTTATCAAGGCTCTTCTGAACCATGAACAGGGACTTCATATTGACAATGAGCATTTTATGATCATCAGCCCGGATGAGGGCAGCATGAGCCGTGCGATCTATCTTGCAAACATCCTGGGTGTTGATATGGGCATGTATTACAAACGCCTTGACTACTCCAAGAATATAGGAGGAAGACATCCGATTGCAGCCTATGAGTTCCTTGGTCCAAATGTAGCAGGCAAGGATATGATCCTGATTGATGACATGATCTCTTCTGGTGACACTATCCTGAAGATTGCTTCTCTTCTTAAGGACAGGGGTGCCGGCAGAATTTACCTTTGCTCCACGTTCGGTCTGTTTACAGACAACCTTAAGAAATTCGATGAAGCACATGCTGCTGGTGTATTTGACAAGCTTCTCACTACCAATATGGTATATCAGTCTGAGGAACTTCTTGCAAAACCATATTACATTTCCTGTGATATGAGCAAATACATTGCACTGATCATTGATACACTGAATCATGATATGTCTGTAAGCCATCTGCTGAATCCAGTTGACAGGATTAAACGCTGTGTAAACAAATATATGGCACAGTATGAGAAATAAATAAAATAATTTGAGGCTGACCCTTCCAGGTGTCAGCCTCTTGTTTTGTTATCATTTATTTGTAACTGTTCAGTACTTTCACAGTTACATGCTTCGCGATCACTTAACATTCACTGTAACAGTTTTCTAAAAAATGTCAGCCATATCCTTATTATTGGTAAAAAGCAGCACCTGTCTGGGCTGTTTTTTCAGCCACCTGAAAACTGCCATAAGCTTATCCTGATTCTTCCCATGGAAAATATCATCCAAAATAACTGGAAAAACAGTTTCATTCGTGAACAACTCAGCAGCAGCCATCTGAATAGAAAAATACAGCATTTCAAGGTTTTCCTTTTCCAGATTTTCTGCCAAAACAGTTCCCTCTTCCAGACACAGTTCCAAACTCTGTCCCTCATCTCCATAGAACTCTATATATTTTCCATCTGTAAGTTCCCTGAAAATTTGGGATGCTCGTATCCGAATCTTTCTGCCTTTCTCAAGATAAATACTGCGTGACAGCTCTTTAATGGTATCCATAGCCAGGTTCAAGGACTGTGTTTCCAGATCTTCAGAAGTAGGAAGTGACATTTCCAGCTCAAATTCCTGATATTCGCTCTGCAAATTCGTAAAAGCAGTCAGTTTCTCACCGTAAATTCCATCAATATCTTCTTTACTGGATTTCAGCTTTTCCTGCTGTGACTGCAAATACACTTTTTTCTTCTTTAGCTTTACAAACTCCATATGCAGCTTTCTTCGTGCAGTAAGTGTATAAACCATTGCCACAACAGCAGCAATGATGCATACATCCATTCCTATTTTAGACATCTCATCAGTTAACTGAAATCTTCCAACAATACCAATAATTCCCACAATAACGGCCAGAATACCTGCTATCACCATTCCCAGATTCTTTTTCTCTATAGTCTGCAGCTGTTCTTCAATCACAGTGGCTTCTTCTTTCCCTGCTGCCGAATAGATTTTTGCCTGCGCCTGAACCACCTGCCCCTTCTGGTCCCGAAGTCCATCCAGGTCATTCTGCAGACTTTCCAGTTTCTCGCTCAGTTTTTCCTGTTCTCTCTGAACTGCTTTCCTGCCACGTTCTTTCTGGGTGAGATATCCCTTGCGCCACATCTTCAGCATCTGCTCCGTTCTTCCAAGATCCACCAGACCATCTCCGCTTTTGCTGAGAACAGCCAGTTTATTCTGTAGTTCCTTTGCCATTTCCCTGGAAGAACTACCGCTAAGTGATTCTACCATAACAGTATTGTCGAACAGGTTCTCACTAAATCCCCCAAGGATCCTCTCGAGGGCTCCATTTTCCCCATTTAAAATTTCTCTGGTATCTTCACAGAACAGCTCACAATTATGGATTCCTGCCCCTGTTTCCCGCGTCAGGCGGTAATCTTTTCCATTGTGCTGAAACCATATAGTTCCACCATATTTTTCCCGGGAAGCTTCAGTTCCTGCTTTTTCATAAATTCCATTCTTTTCCTGCATTTCCTCAGGCACTCCAAAGAACATGCTCTTCACAAAGATAAACACAATGTTCATTTCTGTTTCTTTTAGTCCATAGAGCACATTTACTCCAGAGGTCAGTTCTATGTCTTTTTCCCGAAGCCCACCAAAATTATTTATTAATATGCGTTTAAAAATCATATAACCTTATTCCCTCGCACATACATCTCAATTTTACACTGCAATACATATTTTCTGTTACTATCTGCTTTGTGTCAGCTGGAATGTCTTGTCTCCAACAGTGCCTGCAAACCATAGTACAGGGCCTTATCTTCCACTGTATTTCTGTTTTTTTCCATAAAAAAGCAGATATAATCCCCTATCAAAGTTCCGGCATATTTTTTTTGCAGTTCTTCCAGATCATAAGCAGGTCTGGTCTCATCCAGTACTTCTGTAATATTTCCAAAGGATTTCAGTTTTTCCGGAATCAGAAAAAGCTCTGGTTTTCTTTTCCCTTGAAGAATTACACGATATATATTCAGTCCGCCTTTTTTAAATATCTCATCCTTCAAAGCTTCTTCAATAGATAGCTGGGTGCTTTCTTCATTTACATTGAGAAGAAGTTGACTATAGGTTCGAATAGAAAACGGCACAAATCTGGTTTTCACTTTTCCATTTTCAATCCTTCCCTCAATGTAGCCATGTGCTCCCAGATCATTGCTTTCAATTGGCTCAAGAGCTCCGCTGTAAGCAGCCACATCCCTTATTACGCTCTGTGGAGTATGGAAATGCCCCAATGCAATATAATCAAAACCTGCTCCTGCAAGTGCAGCTATATTTAACGGGCAATGGCTTTCATCACCGCCATGAGCTATAAGAATATGCACTCCATCATTTTTCACAGGGCGTACGCCATCATACAAGGGCTGTCTGATCTGTGAATGTTCATAGCTCATTCCATAAACATATACCTCGAATTGCGTATCTTTCACACAGGTTACCTTCTCTTCTGGAAAAAAAGTCACATTCGGTGCCCAGGTGAAAGTTCTGTAAAAAGAATTTTCTTTCAGATAATCCCTTTCTCCTGCCATTAAATATACCCTTGTTTCCGGTATTCCGGAAAATAAATCGTTTACTTCTTTCAATTCATATGGAAGTGGCTGACGATGGAACAAATCTCCGGCTATAAATAACAAATCCACCGGATTTTCGCG
Organism: Ruminococcus sp. RTP21358st1_G6_RTP21358_211008; assembly: GCF_040908885.1. NCBI lineage: Bacteria > Bacillati > Bacillota > Clostridia > Eubacteriales > Oscillospiraceae > Ruminococcus > Ruminococcus sp. RTP21358st1_G6_RTP21358_211008. The sequence continues at coordinate 29,207 of NZ_JBDGDM010000032.1, read as the reverse complement.
GATACCCGCAATAACCCGGCGGAATGTTTCCCAGATTTCATTCTCCCGCTTATCACTCCATGGGCAGCCTCTGTCAGGCACTGCACCAAGATGTACATCTGCAAGATGAATAAATCTCATTCTTTTACCTCATTTTATAAATCGCAGTTGTTAACTGTTCTCGGGAATGGAATTACGTCACGGATATTGCCCATTCCTGTGAGATACATTACACAGCGCTCAAATCCAAGACCAAATCCCGAATGACGTGTGGAACCATATTTACGCAAATCAAGATAGAAGTCATAGTCTTCTTCCTTCAGCCCAAGCTCTTCCATACGAGCTTTCAACTTACCATAGTCGTCCTCTCTCTGGCTTCCACCGATAATCTCACCAATTCCAGGAACCAGGCAGTCCATAGCTGCAACGGTCTTGCCATCCTCGTTTGCTTTCATATAGAATGCTTTAATTTCCTTTGGATAGTCTGTAACAAAAATAGGTTTCTTAAAAATCTGTTCTGTCAGATAACGCTCATGCTCTGTCTGCAGATCACATCCCCAGGATACTTTATAATCAAACTTGTCATTATTCTTCTCGAGAAGCTCAATTGCTTCTGTATAGGTAACACGACCGAACTCAGAGTTTGCCACATGGTTCAATCTGTCAAGAAGTCCTTTGTCCACAAAAGAATTGAAGAAGTTCATTTCCTCCGGAGCATTCTCAAGAACATATCTAATCACATATTTCAGCATCGCTTCTGCAAGATTCATGTTATCTTCAAGATCAGCAAATGCACACTCAGGCTCGATCATCCAGAACTCAGCTGCATGACGTGTGGTGTTGGAGTTCTCGGCACGGAAAGTTGGTCCAAATGTATATACATTACGGAATGCCTGTGCAAATGTCTCACAGTTCAGCTGGCCACTTACAGTCAAATTTGTCTCCTTGCCAAAGAAATCCTGAGAGTAATCAATATTTCCCTTATCATCTGTAGGAATGTTATTCAGATCCATGGTTGTAACCTGGAACATCTCCCCTGCACCCTCGCAGTCACTTCCTGTGATCAGCGGAGTGTGTACATAAACAAATCCTCTCTCCTGAAAGAATTTGTGTATTGCATATGCACAGAGGGAACGTACACGGAAAACAGCCTGGAAGGTATTTGTTCTGGAACGAAGATGTGTGATCGTTCTTAAATACTCAAGGCTGTGACGTTTCTTCTGAAGCGGATAATCTGGTGCGGATGTTCCCTCTACAGAAATCTCTGCAGCCTGGATCTCAAATGGCTGTTTCGCCTGTGGAGTCGCTACCAGAGTTCCCTTTACAATAATCGCTGCGCCTACATTCAGTTTGGAAATCTCAGCAAAATTGTCCATTGTATCATGGTAAACGATCTGAAGGGTCTCAAAATATGTTCCATCATGGAGAACAACAAATCCAAAGGTCTTGGAATCACGAACGCTTCGTACCCAGCCGCCTACAGTGATCTCCTGATCCAGGTATTTATCCCGTTCTCTGTAAATTTCTTTTACTGTTGTAAGTTTCATAATTAGTTCCTCTTTCTCCTCATTTTTCCAAACACTCATTTCTCTATAGTATAGACTATTCCTCTTATTCGCGCAAGGATATTTTTCCAGGGAATAAAAGAAGATCCTGTCCGTTAAGCTTCGACACTTTTGGACAAAGATCTTCTCTTCTGTAAGTACTTTCCTATTGCAAAGTTGCCTCATTCTCAGTATTTCTCTGAACGTTTAATGCAATATAAGATAATCCAGACAATACTTAAAAATTCGTTTGTAGGTCTTGGTGGTGTAATGAAGTCCATCATCGTCTGGCAGATCAACTCCAGTTCCACTAATATTGGTACCATATCCATTCTCCATCAGATAAGAATACGTGTCAATATATTCAAAAGTGCTGCCAAGAGCACTGCACACAACAGAATTGAATTTGCGGATTACTTCTTCTTTTCGGATTGCATTTTTACCAAGATATTCGATTGTCTTACTGTTCACCGGATTCACCGACATAAAGAACAGCTTGCAGTTCTTTTTCTGTAAGCTCTCAGCAATCTCCTGATAATAAGAAATATAATCATACATATTTCCAGGATCGTTTACTCCCAGATTAAAAATAACCGCAGTCGGTTTCAACACGGAATAATTCTCTTCTGCAATAGAAAGAATAGAATTCATCCCTTGAGACTTCAGCCATTCAAGGCCCTTTCCCTCTTCGTATACAAAATCAATATCACGCAGCAGATTCGACTCATAATACCCTGAATTTAAATTTTGCAGCGTTCTCTGCATACGATTGGTCCGGGAGTCTCCTACAAAAATAATGTGATTGTAACCCCGATTGCTTCCATTTCCAATTTTCCAGCTGCTTGCGGATTGCAGAAGCTCTGAAAGAGTCAGGTCTTCCTCAGCGGAACGGTTAAACACAACTGCATATAGCTTTATGTTGCTGTTTACTGTAATAGTATCACCGGCTTCATAACGCGGTGCTGTGCTTTTTCCTAACTGGATATCCCACCCCATAAAGGTGTATCCAGATGCATTTCTTACAGATGGCAATGTATAAGAACTTCCAGATGCTACATTCTCTGTCTTGTAAACAGTTCCATTATTCTTGCACAAAGCCACTGTAAATGTTGTATCTGACTCGTAAACAGCGTATAATTTTATATTTTTTTTGATTCGAATCTTCTGACCCTCTGTATAAGACGCTTGGGACGCATTCTTTTTGGCACTCCATCCAACTGCCTTATAGCCGCTTTTTTGTGGAAGCTCTGGCAAGGTAAGATATCCGTTTTTTGTAACAGCTTTGTTTAGTTTCTTAAATACTGTACTGGTGCTTCCGGTATTATCATAGAAATAAACTTTATATATACCAACTTTTTTACGCACCGCGTACAGATTTATATTCTTTTTCAGACGTATTTTTTTCCCCGCGGCATATACCGCTTTGGTATCGTTTTTCTGAGTGGACCAGCCAAGATTTTTGTATCCGGTAATTGCAGGAACTGCCGGAAGCTTAATTTTTTTCCCGGCACTTACCTTTATACGCAGCTTGGAATAGGATGTTTTTCCACTTTGATTCCAGAATCTGACAACTACGTTCTTAGTGGCCGCCTGTACAGACTGAACACCACTAATCCCAATTTTTCCATCATTTCTAAATGAAACTCCGAACAAAATCAACATTGTGGCCAACAGAACCCAGAAAATCCTATTTTTTCTTTTTGTTTTATTTTCCATAGGCACTCCTCTGCTTTTTAATGTCTCTCCTGCTTTCATCATCTGCACAGAAAATAAATAGTTCTTATTTCATCTTCTGTGCTGTCTTCAGTATAATCAAACGGACACATTCTTTCAACCCAAAAAGATTGTCTTTATGATTTGGTTACAAATTTTCAATAAAACGCATAAATGCAACTCTGCCCTCTTCTGTACATTTGTAAACACCAGCATCTTCCAACACGTGAACAAACACATTTCCAACTTCTTTATGAAGAACCTCTTCAATATTGTCTTTATCAAGATGATCGTACTTCGGAAGGAATTCTTTTACCCACTGGGCATGTTTTTCAATCTTCTCATTAGAAGCAACATCCTTGCCATCCAGAATATATTCTTCCAAAAGCTCCAGTTCTTCTTTTAGCCGTGCAGGGAGAACTGCCAAGCCCATAACCTCGATCAGACCGATATTCTCCTTCTTAATATGATGGTACTGTGCATGTGGATGATATACGCCAAGAGGATTTTCTTCCGTGGTAATATTGTTTCGCAGAGTCAGATCCAACTCATACATATCACCTTTTTTACGTGCAATCGGAGTGATCGTATTATGAGGTTCACCATCCGTTTCTGCAAAAATGAATGCAGCCTCATCTGTATAGCCTCTCCAAACCTCCAGCACATGAGTTGCCAGATCAATCAGGCGCTTCTCATCTTTATGACGGATACGAAGTACAGACAGCGGCCATTTTACAATACCAGCCTCCACATCCTCATAGCCCGGAATAGTTACATATTTCTCAATTTCAGCCTTTGCCATAGCAAACGTATAATGGCCGCCCTGAAAATGATCGTGACTGAGAATAGAACCTCCCACAATCGGTAAGTCTGCATTTGACCCCAGAAAATAATGTGGAAACAGCTTCACGAAATCAAACAGCTTGATAAATGTGTTTCTCTCAATTTTCATAGGTGTGTGCTGGAAATTAAATACAATACAATGCTCATTATAATAAACATAAGGAGAGTACTGCATTCCCCACGGACTGTCATTGATTGTGATCGGAATGATTCTGTGATTCTCTCTTGCAGGATGATTTGCGCGGCCTGCATATCCCTCATTTTCCGGACAAAGCAGACATTTGGGATAGCTGCTTGATTTGATAAGCTTTGCCGCAGCAATAGCTTTCGGATCTTTCTCTGGCTTGGAAAGGTTAATTGTAATATCAATTGCTCCATAAGGAGAATCCACAGTCCATTTCTGGTCTTTCTTTACACGATAACGACGAATATAATCACTGTCCTGGCTTAATTTATAGAAATAATCTGTTGCTTCTTCCGGAGATTTCTCATATTTTTCCCAGAAAGTCTTCTGTACCTGAGCCGGGCGGGGCATGAGACAGTTCATTAATCTTGTATCAAACAGATCTCTGTAAACCACACTATCCTGAATCAGACCACGTTCTACAGCTTCGTCTAACAGTTCTTTCAGAACTTCTTCCAGATTAATATCAGAATATTCCTCTGCCGGTTCTGTGTATTCATCTTCTTTAAAAACGTCAAGAAGAAGATTTGTTGTATAGTTTTTCTCACAGGCAGGAGTCAGCCCTGTCTCAATTCCATACTGTACCAGTTTTTTAATACTTTCGCTTAGCATTTTTCTGTCCTTTCCTGTTGCTTTATTTTTAACAGTCTGTCCTCCACCACAGACAGACTGTTAACCACCACTTTGCTGCATCTTTCACATCTAGCATTTTTTGCATACATGTTCAATATCGGACTGTACCGGCTTTCCCAACAGCCACTTTAAAGCTTCAGTTTCTCAACATAACTTATAAAAATATTGCCGGCCTTTTCAAACAGCTCCGTACTGTCATTCATACCGTAAGGATAAGTTTCCCCTTTCTGCGGATCGTACAGATATGTGTTATATTCATCATATCCAATGATCACAACACTGGTATTATCCCCAGTTTTGGCAATTACCGGACGCTGGGCGCTGACCTCATATAAGACACTGTCTAATGTACAACCAGACAGATCAACGATAGTACCCTCATCCCCAAGAGCCTCCTGTAGTGCTGCAACATCCAGGGATGCACTCTTCATTGCTTCCGGCACATCCTCCAGATTAAGAGTCAGCTTTGTCTTCTTATTTCCACGCTCCCATACATACTGCTGAGCACGATTTAACACAACGCCAGTCTGATCATCTGCTCTTTGAATTGCAAGTGCAGGATCTGTAAATGTACTGTCCAATCCTCCTTTTGCATAAACATAGTAAATATCTTCCTCAGGAATCTGCGTATCCAGAATAATACGGTCATCACCTATATTTTTCATTTTTGCATAAACTACTAACGGTTCCTGAATTTCAGGTGTTTCAGTGAGAGCCAGTCGTATCTGGGTTCCGGTTCTGGAATTTGTCACCAGTTCCACGGATACAGTATTGGCTGAGGCTTTGGAATTATTCAGAATATTATCCTTGCTTACTGCTTTGTATCCTTTTTTTGTCTTCTTGGACAACTGAAATTCCATCATAGTGTTTCCCATAGTAATATCAGTTACATACAATCCATCCTGATGATATTCTTTTTTCAAAGTTCCATCAAATCCTTCAATACGGACAGTATGAATCCCCGTAGTCTCATGACCATTATCGTCTGCGATCACATCTCCATCAACTACGATTCCATAAACAAGATCTTCATTCATAAATCCATTCAGCACTAAAGACTGTCCTGAAGATGGTGCAAGACTCCTGGTTTCTAATGTTTCAAAATCTATTTCTTTTATATTTCCGGCGCTTTCACCTTCCTGAATGATCCATGCAGCATGTGCACCTGTATCCGAAACAACAAAGTCATCTATTTTAATTCCTTCCTCAAGAACCTCACTGGTACCATCTGAAATGTTTATCTTATAAAGCTTATTTGCAAATAAAAGATAAAGAGCATTTTCTGTACTGACATAGGATAATGTTCCAAGATCCTCTTTCAGGAATTCGTAGGATTCTGTAGACGGAATAAATACTTTTTCTTCCACCACATTCTGATCATTGCTGTAATGATATACACAAACACCACAGCATCCTTCCCGAACGCCTCTGTTCATATATCCATAAAGAACAAAGTCCACATCTCCGTTATCTTCCACACGAATGATCTTTATATTATGCTGGTATCTGGAATCCCTGAAATCTCCATCCGTTTCTTTGCGGAAACTGAAAATTCTGGAAAATTTTCCATCATCAGGAGAATAAGACCATAAATCCCCTTCCTGAACGAAAGCAAGAACTCCTGCGTTTTCATTCATCATATATTCCACATTTTTGTCTCTGACTCCAAGTAAAAGCCCCTTGTCGGAAATGCTGATGGAGCTTTCCTCAAACACCTGTGATGCACTTCGTTTAAAATCCAGAAGCATGATTCTTGTTTCAGTATAACGCATCCGGTAAAATTCTGTCACATCATAGATTTCCTGGTTGCCATCTTCATCCAGTGCCGCAATCTGATATTCAACAGAAAGACTGGCTGTGGTTTCATTAATATCCTTCACTACAGGAATTCCCTTTCTGTAAATCTGAGGGTTCAGATTGCCCCAGCTGATCTGGGCAAATGTAGAATTGATATTAATATCTGTATAGTTGGTAGATGTACTGGACGTGTCTGATTCCAGGTAAGCAGTCAGATCCTCGGCGGACGCTTTATCCAGACATTTTTCGTAAAAGCTCGCAGCAAACTTCACGTACTGGGCAGCATTCACATTGGATCTGGAAACTACTCTTGTATAGTAATAAGCTGTTCCCTTATTTGTCTCAAGAGATAATTGCAAAGAATACTCCTGATTCATCAGAAGATCACTACTCAGCTTAATTGTCGTTGTCAGATAGCTGTCCTGTTTATCCAGACTTTTAATCTTACGGTTTTCCAATACCTTACTGCCATCTGAAGTACGTATCTCATAGGAAAGGCTTTTCACCTTTGTATCATAGGCATTTATGACAAAGGACAGTTCCTTGGATGTATCAATAGGCGTCACACTATCCCTGGTAAAATCAGACTGCATAGGCTGTGCATAACCATACATCCTGTTTGCATAATTTCCATCAAAATCAACCATTACCTCCGGAAAAACCGGATCATTCATATCAGAGCGGTCATCCGTAGTCTCACTATTCAGCAGGAACGAACTTCCTGCCACGCCGAGAACAAAAACAAACAGGAGAATCACTGCTCTGCGTAAAAATTTAATCATTCTTTCTCCTCTTAACTCTCTGATTGTACCTCCCCTTCACGGTGCAGAAGTCTTTCCAGTGTAGGATTTATATGCAGTTCCTTCATAAGCTGCACTGTACTCTTCATATCTTTTGGTTTGCCTGTCTTTACAGCACGGATCAGCAAATTCTTGGGTGTATGCTCCATATCAATAAATTCCAGGATCTGAGTTTCGTATCCCATACTTTCCAGCAGATTGGCTCGAATTCCATCTGTCATCAAAGCAGCCATTCTCTCCTTAAGAATGCCATATTTCAGTACAGGCTCCAACACTTCATTTTTTATCTGTCTATTTACCTCATGCTGACAGCAGGGTACAGACAAAATAACTTTCGCTCCCCATTCCACAGCCTTCGCAAGAGCATAATCTGTAGCTGTGTCACAGGCATGCAAGGTTACTACCATATCAACAGAAGAAACACCTTCATAATCAGCAATATCTCCCTGATAAAAATGCAGTTTTTCATATCCATACTTTACTGCAAGATGATTACATTTTTCTATTACATCTGTTTTCAGATCCAGACCAATAATATTTACATCATAACCTTTCAGTTCTCTCAGATAATAATACATGGCAAATGTAAGGTAGGACTTTCCGCATCCAAAATCAAGAATGGTCACTTCCCGCTGTTGATCCAGTCTTGGAAGAATGTCCTGAATAAATTCCAGAAATCGGTTGATTTGTCGGAACTTATCGTATTTTTGGGTGATAATCCTGCCTTCCTTATTCATAACACCAAGATCAACAAGAAAGGGGACTGGAATATTTTCCTTAAGTATGTACTGCTTTACACGATTGTGGGCCAATATCTGCGTGCCCTTGCTGAAGGTCTTGTCCATCCCGAAAGCCAGACCTTTTCCTTTTTCGGGATGACGTCTGGTCTTTATGGTCATCTTTCCTTTTTTGCTTACCAGAATAGTTCCATCCAGCGCCATCCCACTTGCCTGAAGCTGAGAAAAATCATGCTGCAGCCCCGCTTTTAAATATGAGATCAGTTCCTCTCTGGAATAATTTTTATGGAGCACCTTCGTCCCTACAGTTTCAGAAGCCTGATAAACCACCTTTCCCCGAATTTCTACAGGGCGTATTTTTACTTTGGATGGTCCGTCCCCTCTGCTGCCGCTTAAGACAGCCTGACACAGCTGTTCATTTATCTGTTCCTCTAAATATTCATCTATTGTTTTCATTTTTATTATAATTATTTTCTTTTATATTCTGTAATCGTTACTGTTCACTCCGCTCACAGCAACCTCTAATTGTCATTTTGATGCGTCTTATCTGTAAAAATCTCTCCTGCATCTTCTTCGTCGGCATCTTCTTCGTGATATTTCATGAAAAAGAAGCACTTCTACCAGATCACCAAGAAGTCCATCAGACATTGCTTCCATACCAGCCTCTGATTTTACTTCATCCATGATCTTCCTTCCAAGGTGATACAACATAAACCTGTCAGGATATTCATCGTAAAGCCTGCTGCCTTCATAATCCTGAAGATCACATTCTTCTTCCACTTTTTCCTGTATTTTTCTGGCAGTGTCCGGATAGTAGGATTTCATCAGTAAAAATTCCTCTTCCTGTTCCTTTTCTCCCCGGTAGAGCAAGGGATTTGCATAGCTTGTGTAAAATGGATAAAAATCTTTATATATCATATCAGCAATTTCGATTCCTTTTCCATTTCACTCTCATTATATGCAAGCTTCCGTTTTTCGGTCAATTGCACCATTTTTCAAATACGCGCCAGCATATTTAAAGTAAGCCTCACACTATGGTCAACAGCTGCTTTCTCAAATTCGCTGTAATCCATCTGCGCACTTCCATCAGCCTTATCAGAAATAGCACGGACAACCAGAAACGGAATTTCATTTAAGTATGCTGCCTGTCCAATGGCTGCACCTTCCATTTCAGTCGCATATGCTGAAAACTCTGATACAATTCGATTCTTAACATCCTGATCGCAGACAAACTGGTCTCCAGAAGCAATTCTTCCTTCAAATACCTGAATATCCGGATTTACTTCCTTACATACTTCTGCAGCAAGTCTGCGGAGATTATCATCTGCATTAAAGAAAAATACAGGCATTTGCGGAATCTGTCCCTTGCGATATCCAAATCCGGTAGCATCCATATCATGCTGTACAACATCTGTGGAAAGAACAATATCACCAATATTAATATTTTTATTTAAGCTTCCTGCAATTCCTGTATTAATGATCGCATCTACTGAAAATACATCTGCCAGAATCTGAGCACAGATACCAGCATTTACCTTACCAATTCCGGAACGCACTACAACAACCTTTTTTCCAGCAAGTATTCCCTCATAAAAATCCATGGAAGCTTTTTTTATAATTCGTACATCTTCCATTTTTTCTTTTAAAATCGCAACTTCAACTTCCATTGCGCCAATAATACCAATTGTTTTCATTTAGCATTCTCCTCTGTTTTTGAAAGTTAACTGCTTCTTCATCTGACATTATACCAAAACTTCTTGCTATATCCAACTTAAATTTGGCATAGAAACTTATAATATCTTCTGCTATAATGAGAGAAGGTGCAAAGCTATTGCTGTTCATAACCTGACCAGCGTTCCTGAGCTCCTGATTTTACATAACGATTGGAGGAAAAAACAATGGAATATAAAACAAAAGGTGTTTGTTCTATGGCAATTCAATATGATATTGATGATGAACAGAAAGTTCACAATGTGAAATTTATTGGTGGATGTTCTGGAAATACACAAGGAGTTGCCAAACTTGTAGAAGGTATGCCGGCGAAAGAAGTAATTGCACGCCTGGAGGGAATCCAGTGTGGACGCAGACCTACTTCATGCCCAGATCAGCTTGCCACTGCTTTAAAAGAAGCGCTTTCATAATTACTTCCCCGGGATTTTTGTCCCGGGGATTTCTTTTCAGACTGTAACACTTACCCATCAGTTCTGTCCCATTTATCGCATAAAGATTGGACATCCCTTGAAAACTTCTCCAGATCTTTGTTTGCACAGCCCTCGTTTTTGCGTATGACGGAAAGCAGTCTGTATCCAAGCGCAAGCAGCTTTTCGTATACCTTTGCAGCCTTAGATGCTTTTTGTAACGCAACAGGCTTCTGTATCTTAACGCCCTCTGCCTCGTACAGAAATTCGCCTTCAGCCAGATCAAATTCTGTTCCACTGAATGGCGCATATGCATCATAGTTCATCTCATCACGCAGTCTTGCAGCAAACAGTTCTGTCACAGTATCCTCGCCATGAGTAACAAACACTTTCTGAGGCTTTACTTCAAATGCTTTTATCCAGTCAACCAGACCATTTACATCTGCATGGCCACTGATTCCCGGCATACGGCAGATTTTTGCTGCAACGTGCACCGGTTCACCAAAGAGTTTTATTTCCTGAGTTCCTTCCAAAAGGGCGCGTCCCGGAGTTCCAACAGCCTGATAGCCCACAAAAAGAATGGTGCTGTCCTCCCGCCACAGATTATGTTTCAGGTGATGTTTAATTCTTCCTGCATCACACATTCCACTGGCAGAAATAATCACCTTACAGTCATCATCGAAATTGATTGCTTTTGAGTCTTCACTTGTTACGGATATCTTCAAACCTGGAAAGCTAAGAGGATTGATTCCTTTTCGAATAAGTTCCAGAGCCTCGTCATCAAAACAATCATATTTATGAATACCGAAAATATTTGTTGCTTCATTTGCAAGAGGGCTATCTACAAACACTTTAAAATTATCATGCCCGTGAATAAGGCCTTCTGCTTTTATCTGTCTGATAAAATACAGCATCTCCTGCGTTCTTCCCACTGCAAAAGAGGGAATTACCACATTACCTCCCCGGTCAAAAGTCTCCTGAATGACATCTGCCAGAAGGCGCACATAATCTGGTCTCTCTCCGTGGCTCCGGTCTCCGTATGTGGATTCCATTACCACGTAGTCTGCTTTACTAAAATAGGCAGGGTCTTTTATAAGCGGCTGATTTTTGTTTCCTATATCTCCGGAAAATACAATAGTTTTTTCAACTCCAGCCTCACAGATATTCACCTCAATACTGCTTGATCCAAGAAGGTGACCTGCATCAATAAACTTTACTCTCAGCCCCTCGCCAAGAATTATTCCAGTCTCATATGGACAGCCTACAAAATTACGAATAACCCCTAATGCATCCTCCATGGTATAAGCTGGAACAAATTCAGGCTTCCCCTGACGTTTTGCCTTGCGGTTACGCCATTCTGCCTCAAACATCTGGATATGGGCACTGTCACGGAGCATAATATCGCAAAGATTACAGGTTGCCTCTGTGGCATATACAGGTCCTTTAAAGCCTTTTGCGTAAATAGCAGGAAGATTTCCGGAATGATCCATGTGTGCATGTGTTAAAAGCACAAAATCTAATTCTCCCGGAGGCACAGGAATATCTTTATTTTCATAATAATCAGGTCCCTGTTCCATTCCACAGTCTACAAGAAACTTTTTTCCTGCTGCTTCCAGGTAATAGCAGCTCCCGGTAACTTCATGTGTTGCTCCAATAAAAGTGATCTTCATACAGATTCCCCCTTTTACCCGAACTCTTACTTATATTACATATATTTTTCTGTTTTTATGGCATAACATCTTCACTATTTATAATATGCTGAACAGAGCTGACAAATTTCGCTGAATCAGCCTGGCTTGCCATACTTCCGGCAAGAATACCGATTGCAGCAAGAACTGCAATCCCTGCTGCCTTTCCATATTTATACCAGAGTTTATTTTCTTCTTTTTCAAACTGACACAGCTTATCAGAAAATCCTGCAATAAAATCAATTTCCTCAGCTGAACTTTCTGTTGATTGAGCATCTTTTAAATTTTCCTCTTTGGACGCCTCGTTCCGGAATCCTGGAAACTTCACTATTTCAGCAGTCTTTGTATCATTATTCATAGCTTTTGCAGAATTGGCCTCATTTATTTTATCTTCATCCAGTTTGCCTTCTGCTTTCATTTTCTTTAAAAACTGCTGATATGCCTCATCCAGTTCCTCATCCGAAATCTCAAAATCATTTACAGCATTTCCAAGAAGACTTTCTTCTATCATTTTTGCTTCTTTGATCATTTCAGCTTCTAACAGACTGTCGGTTTTCTCTCCTATCTTTTTTTTGTTCATTTTTTTCTCCCAGATTTTTTTCTTTTCTTGACAATTCCCTTTTAGGGGTTCATATTTATTAAATAGGTCGCTATTCACAAAGTGAACTGTAACTATTAAACACTTATTCAGGAGGATCCTATGAAGCATATTATCCTTACCGGCGGTGGTACTGCCGGACATGTTACCCCGAATATTGCTCTGATTCCCGCTTTACAGGAAAAAGGTTATAAAATTTCTTACATCGGCTCCTACAATGGTATTGAAAAACAGCTTATTGAGGAGCTTGGTATTCCTTACTATGGAATTGCTTCCGGTAAATTAAGACGATATTTTGATTTGAAAAACTTTTCAGATCCATTTCGCGTTATAAAAGGCTATTTTCAGGCTAAAAGTCTTATGAAAAAATTAAAGCCTGATGTAGTATTTTCCAAAGGTGGCTTCGTAACAGTACCAGTGGTAATTGCCGCAGGCAAACGCCACATTCCGGCAATCATTCATGAATCTGATATGACTCCGGGACTTGCTAATAAGCTTTGCCTTTCTTCCGCCACAAAAGTCTGCTGTAACTTTCCAGAAACTGTAAATAATCTTCCAAAAGATAAGGCAGTTCTTACAGGTACTCCTATTCGTCAGGAGCTTCTCCATGGTAATAAAGAACACGCCCGCGCATATTGTGGTTTTACTTCAGATAAACCAGTTCTTCTGGTAATTGGCGGCAGTCTGGGTGCTGCTTCTGTAAACGAAAATGTACGAAAAATTCTTCCTGAACTGCTGAAAGAATTCCAGGTTATTCATATTTGCGGCAAGGGAAAAACGGATGAAAGTATCCAGCTGACAGGTTATGTCCAATATGAATATGTTCAGGAACAACTTCCTGACATGTTTGCATTGGCAGATGTAGTAATCTCCCGTGCAGGAGCTAATGCTATCTGTGAACTTGCCGCACTTTCAAAGCCAAATCTCTTAATTCCATTGTCCGCAAAGGCAAGCCGCGGTGATCAGATTCTCAATGCCCGCTCCTTCGAGCGCCAAGGTTACAGTATGGTACTGGAGGAGGAAGAGATTACAGAAGCGTCTCTCTTAGAGGCAATCCGCAAACTCTATCAGGAACGTAATAAATATATTGCGGCTATGTCTGCAGGCAAAAACTTAAATTCTATTCAGCATATTGTGAATCTCATTGAAGAATGTATTCATTCCTGATTTTACACTGCATACCTCTGTTATTTAACAGAGGTATGCTTTTTAATTTTACTCTTTTTCCAGTCTTAAGATTTCTGCTAAAAGCCATTTTCTGGCTCTAAGTACTCTGTTATTTACATTATTTCTTGTATAGCCAAATTCGCGCGCTACTTCTTCAGTAGATACACCTTCCATTACAACTCGCATAAAAATCATATAGTTAATTAAATTTTTCCGGCACAGGCCTTCAAATGCCATTGATAAATATTTCTGTTTTTCCAGCCCCAGTAATGCCGCTTCTGCGCTTTCTGTAGTACGATACTGCAATTCAGCCACATCATTGTCAAACATTACTTCCCGCTTTACATATGATTTTCTCAGGTAGTCCCTTCCTTTATTGGTTGTTTTCCATACCACCAATGCGTGAAGCTTTTCTTCGCTGGAAGCATCCAGTCTCTCTTTTATTTCGTAAAAGTATGAAAATACCTCCTGTGTAACATCCTCGGCTGTAAAACGGCTTTGTACAATTCCATTTGCGATTTTAACAGAGACTTTATAATACCGTCTGTAAAATGTGTTAAATTCTTCGCTATTCATCTTGTGTACCCCGTTTTCTAGCAGCTTTTCAATTTCTCCAGGATTTCATTTTTCACCTCATCCGTTAAAGTTCCAGGTTTCCAGGTAATTCCCACCTGATCTCCTTCATATCTCGGAATCAGATGCATATGAAAATGAAAAACAGTCTGTCCTGCCGGTTCGCCATTATTTTGTACAATGTTAAAACCATCGCACTTTAACGCCTCGGTCATTTTTGTGGCCATTTTCTTTGCCAGAATCATTGCTTTCGCAGCCATATCATCTGATATCTCATAGATATTAGCCGCATGCGCTTTCGGCAAGATCAAGGCATGTCCTTTACTTGCAGGACCCAGATCCAGAATTACTCTGAAGTCTTCATCTTCATACAATGTTGCTGATGGAATCTCTCCGTTTGCAATTTTGCAAAAAATACAATCACTCATAGTCTTATCCTCCCAAATAGAATATATAAATTATACGTCTGATAATAGCGAAAATCACATTTTTTTCCAAAATTTTTTTAAAAAATTTTTTGAACAGTATTTTTTTATTTCTGTCGAATAATCTCGATTTTTTAAGTACGATTTTGTTTGTCATTTGTCCACTTCAATGATACACTTCACTTGAGGTGAGCTTATGAAAAATAATTTAATCTTAAACAAAAAACAGGATGAATTTCATCTGATACTATCACGATTTTCCCATGAGATACGCAATCCCATAGCACTTATTAACAGTGAGATTCAGATGATTGAAGACACACATCCTGAAGTTGTCTCATTTGATTACTGGAATGATATTACAGCTAATCTGGAGTATACCAAAGAATTGTTAAATAATCTTTCGGATTACAATAATGCCCATAAACTTGAACGGAAAAGAACTGCTTTTACTGCCTATCTTAAGGAAATTATTTCCAGTATCCAGCCCACTTACCAGTACCTGGGCATTACCTTAAAAACTGATATTTCGCCCTCACTGCCTGCCCTCTTTATTGATCCCGTTAAATTAAAGCAGGCTTTACTGAATCTGCTCAGAAATGCAGCAGAAGCAATTTCCAGTGCTGATGGAAAAGTAAAATTATGTGCTTTTTCCAGTGACCAAAGGGTACATATTGTCATAACTGACAATGGATGCGGCATACCGGAATCACAGCTGAATGAAATTTTCACTCCATTTGTAACATTCAAAGAGGGTGGAACCGGACTGGGGCTGGCAATCACCAGAGAGATCATCCAGGCTCACAGTGGAAACATTTATGCAGAAATTGAATCCGATGGAGAAACATCCTTCCACATTGTTCTGCCAGAAAAATTTCCCGGATGATAAAGAACTGCCGCCAAGATAAATCCACAAACCATGCCGCCAATATGGGCTGCATTATCTACACCAGTACTTGTAAAACCGAAATACAATGAGAATCCGGCCATGATCATCATCTGTCGTACGGAAATATCCTGAATTCTTCCATGATTTCGAATAACTACATAGAGCATTGCTCCCATTACTGCAAAAACGGCACCAGAGGCACCAGCTGACACTGCATAATCCGCTGATTTCATTTCCATAATAAAAGAAAAAATATTTCCACCAAGACCGCCAAGAAGGTAAATTAAAATAAATTTAATCTTCCCTACAACCGGTTCCAGGCGCTGTCCCAGTACAAAAAGGACAAGCATATTATTGGCAATATGATAAATTCCAAAATGCAGAAACATACAGGTAAATAACCTGTATATCTCTTCATTTTCAAGAATCAGCGGCGGATAGGCGGCTCCACATTCAATCATGTGAGCAGTATTTTCTGATCCGCCGGTAAAATCAACAACAAGAAATATCAATATATTCAGAAGTATAAAAAGAACCGTTATTGGTTCTTTTTTTATTTCTTCCACGCCATCACCTCGATATTTTCAGTCTACTTTCAAGACTGTTTTTGTTACTTTCTGATAATAGAATAAGTATAGCACAATTTCTCTGATACCTCAACAGATCAGACCCGGTAAATTTTTAAAATCTGTTATTTTATTTCAGAAACACATATCTGGCCTGCGCAAAGTCTATCTGATCCTGATCCTGAAGGCAATATTCCTCATCCCCTTTTAAAATTTTGCCATTTACAGATGTTCCATTGCGTGAATTCAAATCCGTAAGATAATATTCTCCCTCCCGTTTCCGTATCTTCGCGTGTATCCGGCTTACTGTAGGAAGTTCGATCACCGCATCCGCTGCATTCTCCATTTTTCCAATTACCGTAAGTTCATTCTGAAGATAAATCGTAGCAAGTTCACCAGGTTCACGGCTTACAAGAGTTGCCGGTCCAGTAACAATATTCGCAGATAACACCACTGTTTCGCCGCAATTTTTTTGTGATATTGATATTTTTTCTTTTTGGTGCAATACTTCTGCTGTATTTTGCATTGAAGTCGTGTTTCTTTCAATGCTATCTTTAAAGTTCACCTTATCTTTTCCTGAGTCTTCACTCACTTTTTTATTTTCTCTTTTATTCTGTATTTCCAGATGTCCCTTTTTCTCATGTCTGATGCAATTCTTATTCTTTATAACGGACACACCCCAGGTACACAACATTCCAATTACCATAATCCCAGCTGCCACTCCCAGAATAACCTGCATAGATACCCTCGGCAGATACCCCAGTGTTTCTGCGGCCACAACCACCAGTGCAAAAAATCCAGCTGCTACACACCAAATCAAAAATCCTTTAGACGTACCCCCAACATCTTTTTTCTTTTTTTCAGATAATTCTTCCTCCCAAAGCAACTCTTCCAGATGTTCTTCCTGAGGCTTTTCCTCTTTTGACTCCCCATAATTTTCAAACAGATCAATTTTCTCACTGCCATCTGAATTACACCTTTTCTCTGTTATGGTGCCTGATTCCTGCAAAATTGAGGAACCAACTGTTTTTTCTATTTCCTCTCTATCCTGATAAAGTTCCTTTTTTATATATTCCAAATGAAAACTGTCTTCCAAAGCTCTTCTGTATATTCCATACCCAAGCATTACAGCCTTTGAGTCTTCATGATCCAGAATCGGAAGAATATACTCTGTCAGTTCCTGAAATTTCTGTCTCACATCTTCATCATATCCAGGAAGATAACAAAAATAGATCTGTCTCTTTTCCACATCTACATACATATACTCCGGCTTCAATACTAACCTACATGGATTCAGCAAATATTCTGACATATCTTCCATCACCTGCACAAATCCACCCAGGATCATCTGAAGATCTTCGTAACCCATTTTCTTTTCTTCATAAAGAGAAAGCAAAGACTGTTTGGAGGTAATGTCATAACACACCATAAACTGTCCATCAACTCCCTGCACTCTGCATTTAAGAATAGATGGAATCGAATTGCCAACCAGCATTCTCATCTGATAAGAAGAAGTATCTGGTTCTTCATTTTCATACAGCACAAGATAATTTCCATTTATATCTCTTTTATATTCTGATTTCATTTTTTACCCCTTCAGCTTATTTGACACCTCAGAAAGTCCCTTTACTTTTCGGATCCAAGTTACCGGTTTTATTACTTTTACACTTCCCTTTACCTGCAAATGACTGTTAAATCCTCCATATACGGAAAACATATCAAGATCATACGTTACCTGCACTTTTTTTCCTTCGCTGACCTGAAGTTTCAGGTTTTTGCTTTCATAAAATCCGGTGTTCCCAAGTTCTTTTCCTTTTTTTAATGCTTTATCACGACTTTTCCCTTCTGGCCGTGCCGTTTCCATACTGCCGTCAAGAGCTGCTTCGTAAGCCGCGGCTGTGAGCCAGACCTTATTATGTACGTAAAAAAACAAATACAAAGTTATCATCACAACCAGCAAAAGCAACGGCATTAAAAGCGCTGCTTCTATTGTCATGCTTCCCTTTTTCATTCTCTTTTTCAATAAATCAAACCTCCAATATAGCCCAACATAAGGAATGGAACGAAAGGCATCTCAGTCTTTTTCCCTTTGCCTGATAGAAATAACACCACAATCCCCCAAAAACAGCAGCAAAAAAGTCCCAATAAAAATGCTGACAAAAGTTCCTCAAAAGACAGTACTGTTCCAAGCGACAGAAATAAAAGACCATCTCCCATCCCAACAGCGCCTTTCGAGATAATACTGAGCCCGATCACAGCGGCTCCCATACAGACATTCCATACCAGATCCATACTCACATTTCCAAGAAAGCAGACTCTTACCATTCCCACAATTCCAAATACACCAATTGACAAAAGTGAAACTTCTCTTGTACGTATATCTTTCCAACTGTTAATTCCAAGAAATGCAAGAATGCAAATTCGTTCCATTATTTTATTCCCCTTCCAGTTCTTCTTATTAACCACATCGTTTACATGCATGCAGATTACCAGCTTCCGACTCTTTTACCAGACGTACGGACCTTTTTAAGCCGCTGCAATTTTTGTCATTATGATAACGATTTCCAGATTTTGTGATATAAACTGTACTTTCTGGGGCTTGCCCTCTACTGCAGCTTTCACATGCATGATATTTCTCTCCATTTTCATTTCGTCTGGAAGAAACATTTCCACCCGACACTTTAGTAACCGACAAATTAAGGTGACTGCAATTCAGCTTTTTGTGATACACCGAACCTGAAACCGTTACATACACCATATTTTCCGGTTTTTTATTCTCTTCACTATTCCCATTTCCTCTGTCCGCGCCAGTCCAGGCATGAACCCTCACCTTGTTATACTGCCATTTAGCCGGAAGCGGTATCAATCCGCCAATTGGCTTGTATTTGTAAACATCAGGAAGCGTAATTTCTTCTACTCCGTCGCCTCCCACCACATACGCATACATTCCGGCTTCCTTTGCACTCTGGCACAGTTTGCTCAAGTGTTCCGTCTGAATTCTGTATACATCCATAAAATGTATCATTGTTACCATTCCAAAGAAAAAGAGTGGAAGGGCAAAGGCCGCTTCTATCGTGAGACTGGCTTTTTTTACCTGCTCTTTTATTTCTTTCCCAAAGGCGCACAAAGACACTTTTCCGAAAAGACTTCTGGCAGAAAACGGGGACTTTCTGACAGATCGGATTCCCAGAGAACTCTTCCTTCTTGTTCTGCTCCTTAGAGCCTGTATATCTTTTCTCTTTTTTCTTTTAATCAATTTTCCATCTCCTTTCCGGGAAAGCATCCTTCTGCGCCTTTCTTATATAGTAATATGGCAAAAGACAATCTATTTTCCAGCTAAATATAGTGATATTCCCGCGTTACGGTAAACACTTTTCTTTTATTTGCCTTTACATCCACAGAAGCCTCCAGTGCAGTAATGCAATGATCCAGACAAAATTCATTCCAGTCTTCCATCTCCCGAAACGAACTTTCAATCATATCCATACCCCCTTTAACTTTTTGTGCCTTTAAAGTTGTCAATAAAAATATCTGCAAATAATCCTCATAGGACAACCCGTTTACATCGTTTTGCCGGTCCGTATCCAGCTTATCTACCAATGCCGGCAGCCCCTGCAACGACAGTTGCCAGTTAGATGCATTCTTAGTTAAAGGTACTTTTCCGCCGGCAAATAGCTCTCTTACATCCAGAATGCTTTCAGCAAAAGCCCAGCATAGGATCAGCGCACCTTCAATCACCACAACTGCCGGTGGAATAAGAAATGCGGCTGCAATTGCCGCTGCCATGGCATGAATCTGCCCCATCATAAGCGCATCTGAAACCAGATATGCAACATTAAGTCCTTCCCGAACCATCAAAAGTTTTTTCGCTACATCTTTCAAATTTGCCGCATCACTGTTTTTCTTTCCAATAATGTACTCAATCTGATAGCTCAAGCCGCTCTTTCCTGGTTCTATATAGTTTCCCAGTTTTTCCATGAGATATTGCTGATACAAAACCTGGGAGAGCATACTTCCATCTGCTTTTACGGAATCCTCCATTGCCAATCCTGTTTCAAGTTTTCTTCCTGAAACCAATTCTTTAGTTTTTACCTTTTTGTCAGAAACTTCTTTTCCAAAAGGAAGGACCAGATCCAGAAGTCCCATTTTTCGTACTTTTCGAATTGTTGGAATAGGATTTTCAACTTTTGCAGGAGGCTTCTTTTCTGTCACAGACGGAAGCATTTTCCCATCTGTAAACCCATCTTGCCCATTCTGCTGTTCCTGTTTCTTTTTTTCTTCCAGCAAAGCCTGACTTTTTTGTTGTGCAGAGTCCATTTCACTTTCATAATTTTCAATGGTTCCTTTACTTTCTATCTCATTTCCTTGTCGCTCCGCTTCAATTGTCTTTTTCTGCATATTTTGAATTTTGTTTAAAAGGAGCTTTGCCCCATGGCTTCCAAGAGTTTCTTTCATGTATTGGACTGCCTGCTGATAAAAGACTTCACCTTCTGAATCTGTCATCAGAAGATAACCGGAAATGCCACCCTGCTGTACTGACAATTTCTGACTATTTTGCTTCATCACAGGCTTCATATAAGATTCCAGATTATCATATATAGAGGCCAGATTCATTTCCTTTCCCCCACAGGCTCCGTCAACAGCGAACAAGTCAAAATCCTTTAAAAAGGACTTGTTATATTGTCCAAATAAAGAATACAGTCCAATATCCATCCCATTCAAAATCTGAGTTCTGGCCGCAGCCATTCTTGCTGACTCGAGTCCTGAGCTCAGCAGGGACAGAATAAGTCCAAGGGTTAAGGCCAGAAAAACAGTAATACTTCCTCTTTTTACCATGGCGCACCTCTCCTTTTCAAATCATTTTGTTAGTTGGAAATCATTTAAATAGAATTACTTTGCTTTGTGATCTTTGACAGAATATTCTTCACAAGACTGGTCAACTGGTCTTTAAAAATCATGACCAGTGCAATAAGAACTACAAGGATCAGAATAATTTCCACAACGCCTACAGCATCTTCTTCCCACAAAAACTCTCTCATCAGTCTGCGCAGTTCACTCATATTTCTCACCTCCCTCAGCCTGAAAAATTTCCTTTGGCACTTTTCTTTTTAAATATGAAAATCAGCCTCCGGATTGGATTTATCCATAAAAGGACAGACAGGCCGGCAGCATAACAATAGCCATTACAACGCCAAGCATCAGTATCATTGGAAATAACAATTTGGTAGTTGCCGCTTCTCCTTGAACTTTTGCTTTTCTTTTCCTGTCATCCCAGGCTTCCACAGATTCTTTTTCCAGCATTTCTCCCATATGGCGGCTGCCTTTCTGAAGATTCTGGATCAATAATGTTGCAAATGTTTTATACTTTACATGTCCGCACCTTTCACCAAAGCGGCGATAGGCTTCCATTTCTGAAATTCCACTCTCCATTTCATGGCAGGCAGTAACAAGCTCTTCATACGCAATGCGTTTTTCATTTTTGTTTTTATAATCCGAAGCCATCTTCCTAAACGTATTTCGAACAGTCATTCCAGCCTGCACCAACAAGGTGAACTTCATGATCAGTCCCGGATAGTCCATCATCAATTCTTCATATCTTTTCGTTCTGGCTTTCTGCTCTTCTCGCGCAATTATAACAATCATGACAAATGCTGCTGCAAGAAAAATTGCTGCCAACATATTTCCGGTAGTATCATAAGGTGTTTTCCACTCCAGTTTTCTTCCTTCCCAGTCAGATGGAAGATAGTAATACTCAGCGTCTTCCAGTTCGCTGTTATAATTTGCTACAAATTCCAGAAGCTTCTGTTCTTCAGCTTCCTCTTTCGTCAGCACTTCCTGCTGCCCGGTATCTTCCTTTTCCAGTTCTTTTTCCGGGATCTGTACATAGACACTGCCTGTTTCTTCTCCTTCCACGGATACCATAAATTTTTCTTCATAAGCGTTTTCCTCCTTTTTCAACTCATAACCATCTTCAAATACCTGTCCGCCACCTTTTGTCCAAGTCAGCAATCCTCCTGTTATATTTCCTGCCAGAGCAACCACAAGAAACATCTTTCTGCCTTTTGCCGTACCAATGTTTTCTACATGGATCCAGCCTAAAGTACTGCATACGGTCAAAAGCAATAATATAACAAAAATGACAATATGGAGCCACATCCACTACACCTCGATTTCCACAATTCTTTTTCCCATCCAGTAAGCAGCTCCATATACTGCAAGGCAGACTGTCATCGCACAGATTCCAAACGGATTTCCATAGAGAATATCCAGAAACCCCGGTGATGCCAGCTGCAGATAAAGAATAATTCCTGCCGGCATAAGGCTCATAATCATCTGTTCCGACTTCTTCGCAGCCAGAGTCGCTTCAATTTCTTTTTTTACATCAATCTTATCGCCCAGCATTCGAGCCACTTTCTGAATTACATTTCCAAGATCGCCACCGCTTCTTTTTGCTGTATACAAAACTGAAGCAAAATTTTCAATATCCTCAACCTTACAGCGCTGTCCAAGATCCAGAAATAATTCCTCTACCGGCACACTCACCCTTTGTTGTGTCTCTATATAACGAAATTCAGCTACAATATCTTCATTCTTCGGATATAGCTGTTCTAAATCACGCACACAGGCAGAAACTGCATTTTCCACAGAATATCCAGCCTGTACCGCCACACTCATAGAATTCAATGCATCCCGAAACTGATAATTAAGGCGCCGTTTTCTTTCTCTGATCATCTGTTTCTTCTTCCACCTCAGAAAGAACACAGAAACCGGAACCACAAGCAACATTACCCAAGGTGTTTGATAGAATAAATAATCTACAGCACCACACAATGCTGCACTTTCTCCTATATATTTCAAAATTTCTTTCTGAGAATATCTGTATTTTCCATAATCAACTTTCTGCCTGATCATAATTTTACCCCCGCCCGTTCCAGTTTTTCTCTGTGCAGGAGGGGCTCCACAGGCACCAGACCACACCCATCCTGCCATTGATACAATGGTTGTATCCTGATTTCACCATCCGCATACGCACATACTTCTGAAACTTCCAGAAGTTTTCTTGATTTGTCGCGCATACGTCCCAGATGCACCAGAATATCTACGCCAGAGGCGATCTGCCTTCTTACCGCCTGAAGCGGCAGATCCAGTTCCGCCATCAATGTCATTATTTCCAGTCTGGCCAGCATATCACGGCAACTGTTTGCATGAGCTGTTCCAAGACTGCCTTCATGCCCGGTGTTCAGTGCCTGAAGCATATCCATAGCTTCCCCGCCCCGTACTTCTCCTACGATTATTCGATCCGGTCTCATACGAAGTGCAGACTTAATAAGATCTCTTATACTTACTCCCGGTGCTCCGTTTATGGTCGCTGCCCGGGCTTCAAGGCGCACCAGATTTGCAATTCCCTGAAGCTTCAGTTCTGCATTATCCTCAATAGTGATAATCCGTTCATCTTTTGGTATGTACTCTGACAAAGCTCCCAGAAATGTGGTCTTCCCACTTCCCGTTCCTCCTCCAATTACAATCGAATACCGGGCCCTTACCAGTTTTTCCAAAAAGGACGCGCACTCTGGGGTTATACTTCCCAGTTCAATCAGCTTTTCCATGGTAATAGGAGTATCTGGAAAACGCCTTATTGTCAGAATTGGACCATTTAATGCTATCGGAGCCACAACCACATTGACTCTGGCGCCATTTTCCAGTCTGGCATCTACTATAGGAGATGATTCATTCACAATGCGATTGCATTTTCCCACTATCTGTTGTATCACATCCTCCAGCTTTTCCTGATCTGTAAAAGACTTCGGCCACCTTGTCAGTTTTCCTTTTCGTTCTACGAAAATAGAATCCGGACCATTCACCATAATCTCAGTTACAGTTTCATCTTCGATCAATTCCTGTAATACATCAAGCTTCCTGACGGAATAAAACAGTTCCTGGCGAAGCTGCACTTTTTCTTTCAGGCTCACTCCTGATTCCCGCAGAGTATTTACGATCAGCTCATCAATCGTTTCCAGAATTTCCTGGTCTGTAAGTTCCCGGTAAACATCCAGCTTCTCCATGAGCATTTGTCTCAGTTTGCGAAAGATTTCCTGACTCATTCCTTTTCCTTTCTCAGAATTTCCCTGACATAATCTCCAAGTTCACTCCACAACAGCCCTTCAATATAATTCTCCGGTGCCACGTTTCCTCCATGAAAAGGTGGGCGTACCTTTACAGTTCTGGTAAGAATCTGCGGATAATCCCAGATTCTTACCAGGTTTTCGAATTGGGCAATCTTGGATATGGATACCGGATCAGACAGCACTGGCATATAAATTCTCCGGCACATATCCAGAACTTGAAAAGTCCCATCCACTGCCCCTCCAATATCCAGAATCACAAATTCATAATTACTGTGAAGCACAATCTCCTGTATCAGTTTTTCCCAGTCTTCCCATGCAGTTCCTCGTATATCCTCTGGCGTACGTACAGGCGGAATGAAATCCAGATTGTTTATTGTCTGTACCATACTGTTCATCTTATAAATCAGATTTCCATTTTCCTGCCGTACAAAATAAAGAAGATCACTTAAATTCTGTGCGAACCCTTTTCCCAACATTTCTTCAAAACCGGAGTATTCCTCCAGATTCAGATAAAGAACGGCTCTTTCTTTTGCCAGAATCTGTCCTAATGTAAGTGCAAACGATGTTTTCAGGCAACGCCCCAAAGGAGAATATACTGCATAAATTTCCGTGGTCTTTTTCAGTACAGGAAAAACAGCCGGGGCTACTGCTTTCTCGGCTCCGTAACACGCCATCACTTCCCGCACAACATCTGAAGAGGCCTGATATTTATACACACTTGGATAACGGTCCAGATCCGGTGGGTGCACGCCTTCCGAAAGTATAACAATTTTACCAATTTCCAATTCCTGTACCTGACGGCACATAGCCTTCTGGGAAATCAGCAGCAACTCTATGTGATTCATTTTCCCATAGGCGATCAGACTCTCTACGTTGGTAAATGCCTGAATCTCAAATGGGATATTTTTCTTATGATTAAGATAATCCATAAAATTCAAGGCATAATCCACCTCAAGATCACAGACAGCAAAAATATTCTTCTTCAATAGACACCTCCCGCATAAAGCAATGCACTTAAAAATATAGGAACTGTGAAATGAAAGTTTTCCAACGGCATACCGCTTTTGTAATAGGGTTCTCTTTTTCCTGTTTTGAAATAAGCACTGATGTAATGTAATAAGTAAAGAATTCGCTGGCAGACAATGCCGCTTGAAATCATAAGAGCAGCTGATATGACAGCTCCAATCAGAAAGGAATAGGAAATGCAATTGAGAATTTTCGTCGGTCCGATCATGCTTCCAATAACACTCAAAAGCTTGATGTCTCCGGCTCCCAGCATTCTGAATATGAATAAAATTCCCAGAATCAGTATCGGTACCAGCAGACCGCATATCCAGGTTCCAAGACTGCTAACATCCATTTTCCATATTCGCGTAAACAAACTGACCAGTACACAAAAAAGCAGCCAGCCATTGTCTACCTTCGCTCTCTGAATATCCATCAGAGCGGCACAGCCTGCCGCTATCGCAGGAAATATTCTGTAAAAAAGCATAGACGTACCATCCCTTCTTTTACATAGTGTTCACTAATAACAGGAGGCTATCTTGAAGTATTTTAGAGCCTGTTTGAGAAAGGCTTTCTGTATTTTATCTTTCGTAGAATAGGGAATAGTCAATCTGAAAAGATGACCTTCGATACCAGATGACTTCTGGTGAGTCTTATTATAGGTGCTCCATCACCATTTGTCCAGTCTTTTTTTTACAAATTTTTCTAAAAAAACTATAAACCTTTTTGTTCTTGCAGTATAATATTAACGGAGGTAAAATTATGACAATATTAACATGTCTTGGTGACAGCATCACCGATTGTGATCACTGCTTTTCCAGAGATTCCCTTGGCAATGGCTATGTGAAAATACTGTCAGACCGTTTTGAAAGGGACGACTCAGACTATCAGGTGCGCAATTATGGCACTGACGGCTTTACTATAAACAGACTTCTGCAGAGAATTCAGGGTGATTCTGATTTTACAAGTGATATTATAACAATTTTAATCGGAATCAATGATATTGGATTAATAATAAATACGGACAGAACACCGTTTCAGCAGAGGAATATGCTTGTTTCTTTTTACAAATGTTATGCAGACCTTATAACAATATTAACAAAATCAAACTCGCGTATTATTTTAATGGAGCCCTTTCTTTTTCCCTGGCCTGCCTGTTATAGAACCTGGCTTCCTTTTCGCCAGAAAATATCACAAATGATCCACCAGCTATCAGAACAGTTTCAAATTCCTTATCTTACATTGCATGAGGAATTGAATGAAAAGGCGCGTCGTTATGGATATTCAGAAATTACTACAGATGGGATTCACCTTACTGAGCAGGGACAAAAATTTCTGGCAGACAGATTGTATAAATTAATTTGCGGCTATTCACCGTACTAGTACATCGTTTTCGAAATAACTATACCACTCACTTGTCTGTGAATCCGATTGCACAGGTATAAAAGCCTCGGCGTAGCCCGCTACGCCTGCGTTTTTATACCTGCACACTCGAATTCACATCCTACGCGATTGGTATAGTTATTTACGAAACGATGTACTAGAGCGTGTTTGAAAAAGGCTTTCTGCAAGATGTGTAAAAAGCAATCTGTCTTATAACAGACTATTTTCAGTTGCATTGCTGGATACAATTATGTATAATGACCCTAAACTTATAAAAGAAGGTTTTTTTATGGATAAAATCATTAAAGAAATTGAAGATATGTCACTAAATGCATGGCCCTCCCATAAAATGGAGCTTTATGATGGATGGATTCTCCGTTTTTCCTATTTTTATACACATAGAACAAACAGTGTGGAGCAGTTCGGAACTTCTACCCTTTCCTGGAGGGAAAAGGTTTCTTTCTGCGAAGCAGAGTATGCCCGACTGGGCAGCCCTGCAATTTTTAAGATCAGTCCTCTGGTTTCTCCGGATTTTGATTATCTTCTGGAAAACCGCAACTACGAAATCCAGCATACAACAAATGTTATGGCAGCCTCACTGGATGGAGCAGATCTTTCTGCGCCTTGCGATCTGGTAACTCTTACTGACGATATTCCAGATATTTGGATTGAAAGTCTTTTTGATCTGAAAGGCACCATTAATCCTGTTCACCGTGCTGTAGTTCCATCCATGTATCATGCCATCGTAAAAGACACCGTATGCGCCTCCATCTGGAGTAACGGAAAAATTATTGCAACCGGGCTTGGAATTCTGGATCGAAATTATATTGGATTGTACGCTATCCATGTTCGCGAAGATTTCAGACACAAGGGTTATGCTCGTCAGATTTGTACTGCGCTTCTAAAAGAAGGAAAAAAGAAAGGCGCAACTAAGGCCTATCTTCAGGTAGTAGAGGGAAACACTCCCGCACGTAATCTTTATGAATCACTTGGACTTCATTATCTCTACACCTATTGGTTCCGGGTTCAGACACATACAAACTGAAAACTTTTCAGAGCATGTTTAAAAAAGGCTGCGATCAGTGTTTATCCTGATCACAGCCTTTTATTTGGGAATCGTATTTTTTGACTTATTCAACAAGTTGATTTCTCAAACAATCAACTTTCCAGTAAGTGCATTGCTTCATAATCCATCTTATGCCATATTATTTAATTTTGGGTTTTGTATATAATTCAGATCCTGGACTGCTGCCATTTATACGGTCTTCTTCTCCAGCTTAGCAGGTCTTATGTTTCCTACAACCATGCCTGTAAGCGGGCTGAAATAAAGAAGACTGGTAAGTACGCAGTAGATTGGAGTCATGATTGCAAACTGTACAAGACGTCCTGGCATAATTGCATAGAAGTTTGCTCCGATCATTACCAGTCCTGCAGTGGTCAGTCCAAGTGTTCCCACTACGCCAGAGACTGCAATTGCGACACACATAACAACAGTCTTTACTTTTCTGTTCTTTTCAGCCATTAGTTTTCCAGCCAGTCCGGGGATCACACCCCAGGCAACTGCAGATAAAGTGATCAGTGGATTAACTCCATAGCCTTTCATAAAACATCCAATGATATCGGCAACAGCACCTTCTACGCCACCAGCTACAGGCCCCATCCAAAGACCTGCCAATACAGTGGCAACCGTTCCCAATGTAATTCGATATACACCAAGATCAATTACCAGAACGCGTGACAGCACAAGCTGGATTGCTACCAGCAGTGCAAGGAATACAAGAGTCTTAACACTCCATGTCTGTTTGTTTTTATGCATAAAAAAAACACCTCCATAATGATTAAAATAACAGAGTAGTTACCATAAATAATAATCCCTCCACATTATGAGATGTTCTCACATGTAGCAACGGGTGCGGAAAATATATCGTAAACAGTCCTGCTGCTTTTCGTTTCACGGCGACTCCCCAGCCAATGAACACTTGACGCATAAATTCCTACTTCGCTATTATTTATTTAAAATGATTATAGCACAAAATATAGAAATTTCAATATGTATTTGTTATAATATTCACATAAATAAATTAATCGTTACTGTTCACTGACAAATGTTTGTGCATACTCTCCTCTTTTTCGCATATTCTAAGAATATCTTCCCTTATATAGGAAAAATATTTGACAAAAAGGAGTGTTTCTATGAATATAAAATCCACAAACAAATCATCCTGCCAAAAACAGTCGCCACTACAGAATCCTTACAATGTTTTTTATAATAATTACATGAATACAAATGCTACTACAGAATGTACAGGACTTGGCTATCGTATGCCAGATAACTCGGAGGAATGGAATGCATGCCGAGAGGTTTTCGATTTTCTTCCTGTACCATTTCCGGATTCGGAGGATACAAAGCAACAATGAA
>NZ_JBDGDM010000031.1:0-50420 GCF_040908885.1 Ruminococcus sp. RTP21358st1_G6_RTP21358_211008 | reverse complement strand
TTTTTCCAAAACAGAATATTTTTTTATTTGAAAGAAAAGTTCATAATCACCGGTATCTGGTTCAAAACGATCCTTTATAAAGACACGCAGAAAGCGGTATGCCGAAGCAGCCGTATTTTCATTTTTTTGATTGATGCATGCCAAAAGAGCATTCAGGTATTCTGCATCGATATCGTCAACCGCCCGCTCCTTATCCGGAAGGCTGGGTTCAATGACATTGAAGATCATCCAGTAGTAGTAAGCAGCCGTACTGCTGCTGGTTGAATTCGAAAGACATTTGTTCTGGTACCAGCTCTCCAGGTAATTAACAAAAGTAGTTGCAGCAGGTTCGTTCCTTTTCTCTTTTTTCATTGTTGCGGCTGTAACAGCCATTTCTTTTGATTCTTTTCTCATTCTTTTTTCCTTTCTGCCATCATTGGCTAAGCATTTAACTATATTTCAGTTATATATTGTCCGATTTTCGCTCAGAATCCGATCTTTTATGAAAATTTTTGACAAAATTCTAAAAAAATGACATATTAATCCTGTAAGGTGGATGTCCATACAAAGAAATATATTTATAGAATACTTACACATTTAGTATGTAATATTTTTAAGAATGGTTATTTAAGAAAGGGTTTTCCAGGAAAGCAGATAACCACAAAGAAACAAGTACCCCGACATTTTTTGACAGAAACAAAAAATATGACATATTAGTATTGAAAAAAAGAATCTTGTAAAAAAGGAGTGACAGCAGACTATTTTCACCAATTTTCACCATTTCCACAAAAGCACACGATTTCTCTTGAATTTCTGAAATGACCTGTATTATAATAGGATAATTAACGGCATATACCACAGCCGGTACCGCAGTGACCAAATGCCGTTTTCGGGGTAAAAATAGGTTCAAAAATGAGCATTATTTTTCCCACTTATTCAGAAAAAAAGTCACTATCCAAATCTAAACAGAAGAAGTTCTGTATTTGGCAAATAGTGACAAATTGCGAAAGGAAAAGAATGAGAAAATTAGCACTTAGTGATGAAATATTGCTCAGTGTTGACAAAGCAGCCCGCTATATCGGCGGGGAGGTCAACTCTGTGATGAAAAATTTAGACGGGATAGATGTCCGTGTGGCGTTTTGTTTTCCGGATGTCTACGAGATCGGCATGTCCAACCTTGGTATGATGCTTCTTTATAATATGTTCAATAAACGCCCTGATGTCTGGTGTGAGCGAGTTTATTCCCCATGGCTTGATCTTGATAAGCTTATGAGAGAACAGAATATCCCGTTATTTGCCCTGGAGTCCCAGGATCCTGTCAGGGATTTTGATTTTCTGTGCATCACACTTGGATATGAAATGTGTTATACTAACGTACTCCAGACACTGGATCTTTCCCAGATTCCACTGAAAGCAGCTGACCGTGACGAATCATGTCCTATTGTAATCGGAGGCGGTGCGTGTGCATATAATCCAGAGCCATTAGCAGCCTTTTTTGACCTGTTTTATATTGGCGAAGGAGAAACTGTGTATGATGCGCTTTTTGATGCATACAAGGCCAATAAGGAAGCCGGAGGCAGCAGGGAGGAGTTCCTTCTGAAGGCAGCTCAGATTCCGGGAATTTATGTTCCGGCATTTTATGATGTCACATACAAAGAAGACGGTACAATTGCATCCTTTGCACCAAATCGTCCGGGAGTTCCCGAGAAAGTCCAAAAGCAGCTGATCGTAGATATGGATAAAGGATATTGCCCGATTGAAAAACCGGTTGTTCCT
This sequence comes from Ruminococcus sp. RTP21358st1_G6_RTP21358_211008, assembly GCF_040908885.1. NCBI lineage: Bacteria > Bacillati > Bacillota > Clostridia > Eubacteriales > Oscillospiraceae > Ruminococcus > Ruminococcus sp. RTP21358st1_G6_RTP21358_211008. The sequence continues at coordinate 48,665 of NZ_JBDGDM010000031.1, read as the reverse complement.
TTTATTAAAGCTACACAGGATCGTGTCACTTTGGAAATCCAGCGTGGATGTATCCGTGGCTGTCGTTTCTGCCAGGCTGGTATGATCTACAGACCTCTCCGTGAACGTGATGTAGAAGAACTGAAGGAATCTGCAAGAGCTATGCTGAAGAATTCCGGTCATGAGGAAATTTCCCTCAGTTCCTTAAGTTCCAGTGATTACACCCATCTGGAAGAGCTGGTAAACTTCCTGATCGACGAATTTAAATCTGCAGGTGTTAATATTTCCCTGCCGTCACTTCGTATTGATGCTTTTGCCCTGGATGTTATGAGCAAGGTTCAGGATATTAAGAAAAGCAGCCTTACTTTTGCCCCGGAAGCTGGTTCCCAGAGACTTCGTGATGTAATTAACAAAGGACTTACCGAAGAAGTGATCCTTCACGGTGCGCATGAGGCATTTGTTGGAGGATGGAACCGTGTGAAGCTTTATTTCATGCTTGGGCTTCCTACTGAAACAGAAAAAGACATGAAGGGAATTGCTCATCTTGCAGAGCGTATTGCAGAAGAATATTACGATACCGTTCCAAAGGAAAAACGCCATGGAAAGGTTCAGATCGTAGTCAGCACATCCTTCTTTGTGCCAAAGCCATTTACCCCATTCCAGTGGGCTCCAATGTATACAGAACAGGATTTTATTGACAAGGCAAAAGTAGTAAAAGAAGAAATCCGTGCACAGCTGAACCAGAAGAGTATTAAATACAACTGGCATGAACCGGATGTAACCACACTGGAAGGCTTCCTTGCAAGAGGTGACCGCCGTGCTTCTGAAGTTATCTTAAAAGCCTATGAAAAAGGCGCCCTTTACGATGCCTGGTCAGAAAGCTTCCGCTACGACATCTGGAAAGAGGCTTTTGCAGAAACAGGAATTGACATTGAATTCTACACACTCCGAGAGAGAAGCACAGATGAAATCCTCCCATGGGATTTCATAGATGCAGGTGTTACCAAGGAGTTTCTGATCCGTGAGTGGAAACAGGCAAAAGGCGAAGTGGTTACACCAAACTGCCGTCAGAAATGTGCAGGCTGCGGAGCAAGACGTTATGAAGGAGGCGTATGTTATGAAGGTAAGAATTAAATTTACGAAAGAAGGGCCTATGAAATTTGTAGGACATCTTGACACCATGCGCTACTTCCAGAAAGCCATCCGCCGCGCAGAGCTTCCAATTGCTTTTTCTGGAGGTTACAGCCCTCATATGATCATGTCCTTTGCTGCCCCTCTTGGAGTTGGCGTTACCAGTACAGGGGAATATTTCGATATGGAGCTTACCGCTACGATTCCTACTGATGAAATCTGTCAACGTCTTAACAGCCAGATGGTAGATGGTATTCATGTTTTAAGTGCCCGCCAGGTGGAAGATGGAAAAGCGAGCAAGGCAATGTCCCTGGTGGCAGCAGCTGATTATCTGGTGGAATTTCGTCCTGGAAAAGCACCGGCAGATGGATGGCAGACAAGAATTACGGAGTTTTTAAAGCAGCCTGAGATCCTTGTTACAAAAGAAACCAAAAAAGGCGAAAAACAGGTAGATATCCGACCTTTTATTTACAAAATGAATTTACAGAATGACAACCGCATTTTCTTAAGTCTTGCTTCTGCAAGTGCCAACTATACCAAACCAGATGCTGTAATGGATGCATTTACCAGCTGGCTTGGACAGGAGCTTCCGGAATTTGCCTGCATGATTCATCGTCTGGAAGTATATGCAGATCTTGGAAATGAGAAAAAACATAAATTTGTATCGTTGGAATCCCTTGGCGTGGAAGTTCAATAAACTTAAAACAGGTGAATCAAGTGACGAAATTAATTCTAACAACCATGGAACTTTGCGGTAACAAATGTCATGCCTGTGCAATCGAGGAAGAAGGTCAGATTATGGAGCTTCGCCTGGAGGCAGCCGCCCGACAGTCCATTCTCGGAAATATTTATGTAGGACAGGTGGAAAATATTGCTTCTAATATCCAGGCAGCATTTGTTCTTATTGCACCTGGAGTACGCGGTTATTTTCCTCTTCAGGAAGCAGAGCAGGTTATCTATGCCTCCGGGAAAGCACCTGGCAGTCCCTTGCGTCCGGGTGACCAGATTCTGGTGCAGGTAAGCCGTGATGCCATGAAGGGCAAGCTGCCCGCACTGACTGCAAACTTAAATTTTACCGGTAAGTATCTGGTGCTCACCACAGGAGAAAAAAAGTTCGGACTATCCGGTAAGCTCTCTGGTTCAGAACGCCACACTTTATCCGGCTGGCTGGAAGCAGAGGCTGCACGTCCGGATAAGGAATATGGCCTGATTGTCCGCACCAACGCAGCCCAGGCTGAAAAGGCTGAAATCCTTCAGGAACTTTCTTATCTGAAATCACTGTATGAAAAAGTTGCTGTCAACGGCAAAAGCCGCAACTGTTTCAGCCTTCTCTACGAAACAGAACCGGTTTACCTTACCACTCTCCGTGATATTTACAGCGAAAATCTCACAGACATTGTAACAGATGATCCTGAAATTTTTCAGCAGATCACTTCTTATTTGAAAGAAACAAGTCCGGAGGAAGAAAGCAAAGCCCGTTTTTATCAGGACAAGCTTCTTCCGTTATACAAGCTTTCCCGCATGGAAAACGCGCTGGATGAGGTTCAAAAGGAAAAAATCTGGCTGAACAGCGGCGGGTTTATTGTGATCCAGCAGACAGAAGCCTTTGTCTCCATCGATGTAAACAGCGGGAAATTTACCGGAAAGAAAAAAGCCGAAGAAACCTATCGCAAAATCAATCTGGAAGCAGCTAAGGAAATTTCACGACAACTGCGGCTTCGCAACCTGTCCGGAATTATTCTTATTGATTTTATCAATATGACAAACCCAGATCATAACAACGAGCTTTTTCATGTATTGCAGAAATATCTGAGGAAGGATCCGGTGAAATGTAAAGCCATAGATATTACACCGCTTCACATTCTGGAGATGACACGAAAGAAAGTCAGAAAACCGGTAATAGAGGAGATCAGGCAGATAAAGTCAGGAGATTTTTCAAACACTCTCTAAGTAAAACTATAAGAAATTTCTTTTTCGTATTTTCGAAATTATTATAAGCAGCAAACCCGAAATATGGATTTTCATTTTTATTTTTTTACAATTTTTTTCGCAAAACCTCTTGACGAAACCAAATCTCCCTGTTATTATAATCGAGTATGCCGCACAAAGAGGTTTAAGAGTCGAGAGACCACCATATTTGGCGAGTAAAGTCTATAGGAGGTGCCACAAATGTACGCAATTATTGCAACAGGTGGTAAACAGTACAAAGTTGCTGAAGGCGACGTAATCAGAGTTGAGAAGCTCGGAGTTGAAGCTGGTGAAACCGTTACTTTTGATTCTGTAATTGCAGTTAGCAATGACGGATTAAAGGTTGGAGAAGACGTTAAGGATGCCAGTGTTACCGCTTCTGTAGTTGAGAACGGAAAGGCTAAAAAAGTCATCGTTTACAAGTACAAGAGAAAAACTGGATATCACAAGAAAAACGGTCACAGACAGCAGTACACCAAAGTTAAAATCGAAAAGATCAACGCTTAATCAGGTGCTGTTATGATCAATATTACAGTTAAGAAGAGAAAAGGCTCTTATCTGGATTTTCTGTCCAAAGGACATGCAGGCTATGCCGAAGAGGGACAGGATATTGTATGTGCTGCCGTATCAGCCTTGATCATTACTACCGTGAATTCTCTTGAGGAATTTACGGAAGAGCAGATTGAAGCGGAAGCGGATGAGGGATATGTATCCATCCATTTTAAAACAAATCCGAATACTGAGCGTGGGAAACTGCTTATGGATTCCCTGATTCTTGGATTAACAGAAATTGAGCATAGTTATAACAATCGATATTTGACAGTAAGAGTCAAGGAGGTGTAACAACAATGATGAAGATGAACCTTCAGTTATTCGCACATAAAAAAGGAGTTGGTTCCACAAAGAACGGTCGTGATTCCGAGTCCAAGAGATTAGGTGCGAAGAGAGCAGACGGACAGTTTGTTAAAGCCGGCAACATCCTTTACAGACAGCGCGGAACTAAGATCCATGCAGGCGAGAACGTAGGATGCGGAAAAGACTATACATTATTTGCACTGACCGATGGTGTTGTAAGATTCACCAGAAAAGGCCGCGATAAGAAACAGGTTTCTATCGTACCAGTAGAGGCAGAGTAATTCGTAGAGCAGGAGGCTTCAAATCTATAAAGGTTTGGAGCCTTTTCTTATAAAGGAGATTTAATGTTCGCAGACAGAGCTACCATATATATCCGTTCCGGTAAGGGCGGCGACGGCCATGTAAGCTTCCGCAGGGAAAAATATGTACCTGACGGCGGTCCGGATGGCGGCGACGGCGGCAAGGGCGGAGACGTCATTTTTGAAGTTGACGAGGGACAGAATACCCTCGGTGATTACCGTCATAAAAGAAAATATAAGGCAGAAGACGGTCAGGAGGGCGGCAAAAAGCGCTGCCACGGTGCCGACGGTGCCGACATTATATTAAAGGTACCGGAAGGTACTGTTATCATGGAGGCTGAATCCCGTAAGGTAATTGCAGACATGTCCGGTGACAATCGTCGTCAGATCGTTCTGCGCGGTGGACGCGGCGGTAAGGGAAATCAGCATTATGCAACCCCTACCATGCAGGTTCCCAAATATGCCCAGCCTGGACAGCCTTTTCAGGAGCTTGAAGTGCTTCTGGAGCTAAAGGTGATCGCAGATGTAGGACTGGTAGGTTTTCCTAATGTTGGTAAATCTACATTTCTCTCACGTGTTACAAATGCGAAACCGAAAATTGCCAACTATCATTTCACAACCTTAAGCCCGAACCTTGGTGTTGTAGATACTGAGAATGGCGGTTTTATCATCGCAGATATCCCTGGACTGATCGAAGGTGCTTCTGAAGGAGTCGGTCTTGGTCATGAGTTCCTTCGCCATATTGAGCGTACCAGAGTTCTGGTGCACATTGTGGATGCAGCTTCCACAGAGGGACGAGATCCTATTGATGATATTTATAAGATTACCAAAGAACTGGAGAAATACAATCCGGAAATTGCAAAGCGTCCTCAGGTAATTGCAGCCAATAAAGTGGACTGTATTTTTGACGACGGTCAGGAGAATCCTGTAGACAGACTTCGCAAAGAATTTGAACCAAAAGGTATCAAAGTATATCCCATTTCTGCAGTTACCGGACAGGGTGTACGCGAGCTTCTTTTCCATATCAAGGAACTTCTGGACAGTTGTCCGAAGAAAGCAATCGTATTCGAGCAGGAATTCTTCCCGGAAGATATGCTGATCAATGAGAGCCTTCCATTTACCGTACAGGTTGATGAGGAAGATCCCTCTGTATTTATCGTAGAAGGACCACGTATCGAGAAAATGCTTGGTTATACCAATCTGGATTCTGAGAAAGGCTTCGCCTTTTTCCAGCGTTTCCTGAAAGAGGGCGGCATTCTGGATGAACTGGAAAACGCCGGTATTCAGGAGGGTGATACGGTTCGTATGTATGGATTTGAATTTGATTATTATAAATAAATAGCAGCTATTCAGCAGGTATTCAGGAGATAAATTATGACAAGTAAGCAAAGAGCATATTTAAAAAGTCTGGCAATGAAAATGGATGCCATTATCCAGCTTGGCAAGGGCGGTCTTACACCGGAGAACACCAAGGCTGTTGACGAAGCACTTGCAGCGAGAGAGCTGATTAAAATCAGTGTGCTTCAGAACTGTCTGGAGGATCCTAAGGAAATGGCACAGGTTCTTGCAGAGCGCACCCATTCCCAGGTTGTACAGGTGATCGGTAAGAAGATCGTATTATACCGCGAAGGTAAAAAAGAGAAAAAGAAAATTGAACTGCCAAAATAATCGAAAAAAAATCGGGATCATGGGCGGTACCTTTGATCCCATCCATATGGGACATCTGATCCTGGGTGAGCAGAGCTATGAGCAATTCCAGCTGGATAAGGTTCTGTTTATGCCTTCCGGCAACCCGCCTCATAAACGGGACCGTGCTGGCAGAGCCTCTGATAACCAGCGTGTGGATATGGTCCGGCTTGCAATTGAAGATAATCCCCATTTTGAGTTGTCTCTTGCAGAAATGCACGAGACCGGGTATACCTATACCTATCGCACTCTGGAAGAGCTAAAAGAATACAATCCGGACACAGACTATTATTTTATCATTGGTGCAGATTCTCTTTTTGCTTTTGACGAATGGATGGAACCAGAGCGGATCTGTCGGGCCTGTACTCTTGTGGTGGCTGTCCGGGATCATGCGTCCTACGCTGAACTGAATCGGGAAATCCAGCGTCTTTCTGCAAGGTACAACGGAAATTTTGCCCTTTTGGATACTATGAATATTGATGTGTCCAGTCATCAGATCCGTCAGTGGATTTCAGAAGAAAAAAGTCTGAAATATTACGTCCCGGATAAGGTGATTTCTTACATGAAAGAGAATGGAATTTACAGAAAGAAGGAAGTCTGACCATGGCAGATTACGATTTTGCAAAAATTGAAAAAAAACTTTCCAAATACCTGGATGAGGATCGTTTCCAGCATACCATGGGCGTTATGTACACCAGCGCATGTCTGGCTATGGTCCATGGATATGATATCAAAGATGCACAGGTGTCCGGTCTTCTTCACGATTGCGCCAAATGCATTCCCAATAAGAAAAAACTGAAGATGTGCAGCGAACACAATATTCCGGTTTCCGATTTTGAGAGAAGTCACCCGTTTCTTCTCCACTCCCGTCTTGGAGCTTATATTGCTCACGAGAAATATGGGATTGACGATCAGGAGATTCTTTCTGCCATCAATTATCACACAACTGGCAGACGTGAAATGAGTCTTCTTGAAAAGATTATTTATATTGCAGATTATATTGAGCCCATGCGTTATAAAGCAAGCCGTTTACCGGAAATTCGCAAACTTGCGTTTGAAGACCTGGATGAGTGTATGTATGAGATCCTAAAAGATACCCTGGAGTATCTGGAAGAAGATTCTGCCGATGATATTGAGCCAACTTCCAAGGAGGCTTATATTTATTATAAAGAATTGCATAATAAGCGTAATAACGTATCTGATAATTAATACTCCGCATATACTGGCGACTATTTTTACTATTTACAATTAACATTCTACGAGATGCGAGATATTTCGCACGAGCGAAGGCCAGGTACCACCTGACAGAGGATATTATTTCACTTTTAAAGCCTTTTGTTCTCGCAGGAATTTAAAATAATATTAGGTCAGTATAAGCATTATTAAGAAAGGAGCAGATCAGAATGAGTACAGTAAGTACAGAGAAAATGATGGCACAGATTGCCTGCAAGGCAATTGATGATAAAAAGGGACAGGATATTAAGATAATTGATATTCATAATGTTTCTGTAATTGCAGATTATTTCGTAATCGCAAGCGGTACAAACTCCAATCAGGTTCAGGCGATCGTCGATAATGTGGAGGAGCAGCTTGGACGCGCTGGCTTTGAGGCGAAGCAGATTGAGGGAAACCGCAATTCCAGCTGGATTCTCATGGATTACGGCGATGTGATCGTGCATGTGTTTGATGAGGAAAACCGACTTTTCTATGATCTGGAGAGAATCTGGAGAGATGGAAAGGTTCTGGAGATGGATGCGTTTTTAGAGAAATAAAAAAGTCCCCTTTGGTAAACAATTGTCTGGAAACAGCAATTGTTTGCTAAAGGGGAAATTTTTTATGACTATTGGTAAAAACGCATGACACCAAATACTTTACCCAGAATCTGGATTTCTCCTGTAATGATAATGGGATCCATAGTGTCATTCTCTGGCTGAAGGCGGTAGTAGCCCTTCTCCTTATAGAAGGTCTTCACTGTGGCAGAGTCCTCTACCAGGGCAACTACAATGTCGCCGTTATCTGCAGTTGGCTGCTGCTTTACCAGAACCTGATCACCATCGAAGATTCCTGCATTGATCATGCTGTCGCCTTTTACCTTCAGCATGAAGCTCTGTTCATTGGGCATAAATTCTGCCGGGATGGGGAAGTAGCCATCTACATTCTCTACAGCCAGAATAGGCTGTCCGGCGGCTACAGTACCTACAAGCGGAACATTGACCACTTCACGGCGGACAAGATTGAAATTGTCATCAATGATCTCTATGGCTCTTGGCTTCGTGGCATCGCGGCGGATGTATCCGTTCTTCTCAAGAGCTTCCAGATGGGCATGAACAGATGATGTAGACTTCAGATTTACAGCTTCACAAATCTCACGAACTGCTGGCGGGAATCCGCGGTTCAGAATCTCACTTTTAATATATTCTAAAATTTCCTGCTGTTTTTTGCTGATTTTACCATATGTCATAAGAGTTTTCCTCCGAAATTCATTCAACTTTTTCTTATCATACCATATTTTTCTTAATTAAGCAAACAGATATTCTGAAAATATGTTCGTTTTTTGATATGCAGGCTGTTCACAGCTTCCAGCTTTGTTCACACACTTTTCGTTTTCTTTTCCTTGTGTTCACCGGCAAAAAATGGTACAATTGTTTGGTATGAAAATTCAGAGCCCGACTCAAAAACAAAGGGGGAATCCGCTTGTCCGAGAAGAAATCTAACAAGCCTGGCAAAACGGCAGGACTTTTTGTCCAGTTAAAGAACATATTCGGACTGAATATTGCCACCGTTGCTTTTGGTGTATTGTTATTATATATGATTTTTACTGCATTTTTACTTGTAACCTCCACACATATCGAATCTTACCAGGTTACCACAGGTCCTTTGTCGCGAAACGAGACCTACACTGGTATTTCTCTTCGGGAAGAGAGTGTTTTTAAGGCAGAATCCTCCGGTTATGTGAATTATTATGCCCGGGAGGGAAGTAAGATCAATGCCAACGGTGCTGTTTACGGATTAAGTTCCGGAAAAATTGCAGAAACCAAGTCTGCATTGACTGCTGATGAACTGGAGAAGATCCGCAGTTCTATGCTCAGCTTTTCCAAAGGATTTTCCGGAAGTAAATTTAACAACACTTACAGTTTTAAGAACCAGCTGGAGGGAAGCATCCTTCAGTATGAGGGAATTTCCACTGACGGGAATGCAGATTCACAAGTAGTGACCATCGGCGGACAGAATATCTGTAAAGCCCAGGAAGACGGCATTATCCTCTATTCTATGGACGGCTATGAGAATAAGACTGTGGAAAACATTACAGCAGAAGATTTTGACCAGACTTCTTACCATGAAACGGATCTGAAGACATCCGAAAAGGTGCAGGCCGGAGATAACATTTATACAAATATTACCAGCGAATTATGGAGCCTGATCATTCCACTAAGCGACAAACAGGCCGCCAAGCTGGAGGGACGTTCCACCATTCGTGTGAAATTTCTCAAGGATGATATGACACAGAGCGGCGATTTTTCCATCATAAAAATCGATGGTGACAAATATGGAAAAATCGACTTCAGCCGCGGTCTGATCCGCTATGCATCTGACCGTTTTCTGGATATTGAACTGGTTACCAATACAGTAACCGGTCTTAAGATTCCCCTTTCCGCTATTGAATCCAAGGATTTTTACGTGATTCCGGCAGAATATGCCACAACTGATCCTGACAGCGGAAGTGTAGGCTTTAACAAGATTTCCAAAGATTCCAGCGGAAATAACGTAAGAACCTTTATCAATGCTACAATCTACGGTAAAGTTAAAATTGAATCAGATGATGATTCTGCTGATGAAGCTTACAATTATTACGTGGATAGAAGCGCTTTTAAAGAAGGAGATGCTATTGTAAAAGATGACTCCAACCAGTGCTTTATTGTAGGGGAAACAGATTCTCTGGAAGGCGTTTACTGCATCAATCAGGGGTATGCGGTATTCCGTCAGGTAGACATACTGGATCAGAATGAAGAATATGCCATTATTTCCAGTAATACATCCTACGGACTTTCCCGTTATGACCGTATTGCCAGAGACTCCTCCCAGGTAAAAGAACAGGATATTCTCTACTAAGTTTAACATATACTATTTTTAAGGAGGCTTATAAATGTTAGCTGAAAATTTACAGCAGGTAAATGCAAATATTGAAAAAGCCTGTGCTGCTGTTTCCCGTGACCCAGGTGAAGTCACACTGGTGGCAGTAAGCAAGACCAAACCGGTCTCCATGCTTCAGGAAGCGTATGATGCCGGTGCGCGTGTTTTTGGAGAAAATAAAGTCCAGGAGATCATGGATAAATATGACCAGCTACCATCAGATATCCAGTGGCACATGATCGGTCATCTGCAGCGCAATAAAGTAAAATATATTATTGACAAGGTTGCCATGATCCACTCTGTAGATTCCCTTCGCCTTGCCCAGACCATCGAGCAGGAAGCTGCAAAGAAAGATCTTGTTATGCCAATTCTGCTGGAAGTTAATGTAGCAGAGGAAGAAAGCAAATTCGGATTAACGACGAATGAAGTGCTTCCTCTTCTTGAGAAAATCAGCATATTTTCTCATATAAAAGTAATGGGGCTTATGACCATTGCCCCATTTGTGAAAAATCCAGAAGAAAATCGTGAAATTTTTCGCACATTGAAGAAATTAAGTGTTGACATTAATGCAAAAAACATTAATAATGTTAACATGAGTGTTCTGAGTATGGGTATGACCGGAGATTATCAGGTTGCTGTCCAGGAAGGCTCAACCATGGTACGTGTGGGAACCGGTATTTTTGGTGAACGAAATTATGCCACACGGCAAGAAGATTAAGATTGGAGATTGAAAATGAGCGTTTTTGATAAATTATTAGATTCTATTAAACTGAATGATGACGATTATGATGAAGATAATTATTTAGATGAGGATCTGATGGACGATGAAGAGGGAGATTTCTTTGATGACGATCCTATGGATGACAAGCCTAAGAAGAAATTCTTCGAGAAATTCGGTCGTAAGAAAGAGGACGATTTGGCTGACGAAGATACTTCCTTTGACGAAGAACCTGTACATACAGCAGCACCAAAGACTGCTGCCAAGGCTCCTGCGAAACAGCCAGCTGAGAAGCAGCGCCCTGTAGCTTCTTCCAAAATCACTCCGATGAGAAGCAGCCGTCGTGCGAATCAGGCTTCTTCTATGGAGGTTTGTGTGATCAAACCTGCTTCCATGGAGGACACCCGGGAGATTGCAGACACACTTCTTGACAATGCAACTGTAATTCTGAATCTGGAGGGTATTGATGTAGAACTTGCACAGCGTATTATTGATTTTGCATCTGGCGCATGTTATTCCCTGAATGGTTCCCTTCAGAAGATTTCCAGCTACATCTTCGTACTTGGTCCGTCTTCTGTAGATATCACTGGTGATCTTCAGAATATTCTTGGCGGCGCTACACCTTCTGTAAGAGCCGGTTATTGATTTTTATGGATAAGGATGAATTTTTACTTAAGAGAATCCGGGAGCTGGCAAATCTCTCTTACCAGAGAGATATTGTCACCTTTACGGATTTTCTTAACTTAAATGAACAAAATATGCTTGCTTCCCTTAAGCTTCACCAGATGGGCGTAGAGGTAAAGCTTTTCGGTGGCTATGAGCATGCAGAACGGCAGATGGCAGCTTTTTTCCCCGGAGGTCTTGGTTTTTCCTGGGATTATCCTATTGACTGCCTGAAAATAGAGCCCAAGGCTCTTCGTTTTTCTGAGGAGCTTGGACATAGAGATTATCTTGGAGCGCTCCTGAATCTTGGCGTTGACCGCAGTGTAGTTGGTGATATCCTCATCAAGGATAAAGAAGCCTGGTTTTTCTGCCTTCATAAAATGTCTGACTTTTTTATTGAAAATCTTATCCGGGTAAAACATACTACCGTGCTGGTTTCCAGAGTAGAGCAGGCAGAAGAGATTCCGGAACCTGAATTTGAAATGATAAATGGCACCTGCGCTTCTGTAAGGCTGGATGCTCTCATCGGGCTGGCTTTTCAGACGTCCAGAAGCAGCATGGTTTCTTTTATTGAAAGCGGTCTTGTGTTTGTAAACGGCAAACTGATCACCTCCAATGGATATGAGCCAAAAGAAGGCGATATTATTTCCGTTCGCAGCAAAGGACGCTTTATCTATGATGGTGTATCCAGACAGACAAAGAAAGGACGCCTTGGTGTCCGCATTCGAAAATACGTATAAACAATAATACATTTGGAGAGGATTTAACTATGGCAGAAGAAAAATTACTTGTAAAACGTGACGGGGAGTTCTGTTATCCCATTTATTTTGAAAATGACTTTTCTTTTCTTTCACAGGCCCTAACAGACGAAGGTCTTGCAGGGAAAAGCATGTGTATTGTTTCAGATTCCACAGTAGCACCTCTCTATGCAGACCAGGTGAAAGCAGAGCTTTTGAAAGTATCCGATCATGTATGCCAGTTCACTTTCCCCGCAGGAGAAGCACACAAGAATCTTGATACCGTACAGGATCTTTTCCAGTGCCTTATTGAGAATGGGCTTGACCGCAAAAGTCTGGTGGTTGCTCTTGGAGGCGGAGTAACAGGAGACTTATCCGGCTTCGGTGCTGCAGCCTATCTTCGCGGAATTGATTTTATCCAGATTCCTACCACGCTTCTGGCACAGGTTGACAGCAGCGTAGGCGGTAAGACCGGCGTTGATTTCAGACAGTTTAAAAATATGGTAGGCGCTTTTCATCAGCCCCGCCTGGTTTATATGAATATGGCCACCTTGCAATCCCTCCCTGAGCGCGAATTTGGCTGTGGAATGGGTGAAATCCTAAAGACCGGACTAATTTGCGATAAAGGCTTTTTCGACTTTGTATGCGCAAATTACAAGGTCATCCGCACTATGGATCCAGAAATGCTTGCCGTTATGATCCGAAAATGCTGTGCCATCAAAGCCGGGGTTGTAGAACGGGATCCCAAGGAGCAGGGCGAGCGCGCTCTTCTTAATCTTGGCCACACCATAGGACATGCAGTCGAGAAGCTGATGAACTTTAACCTTCTCCATGGTCAGTGTGTGGGAATCGGACTAGTTGCCGCAGCTGCCATTTCCAGGGAAAGAGGTCTCCTCACAAATGGTGAATACGAGCAGATCTGCCATAGCCTTGAGCTTTACAACCTGCCTTTGTATGTGGAAGGACTTTCTCCCATGGACATTCTTGCAGCTACCAAAAAGGACAAAAAAATGGAACAGGGACAGATTAAATTTATCCTTATGGATGGTCTTGGAAAGACTTTTATTGACAAGACAGTTACGGATCAGGAGCTTCTTGTGGGAATTCACGCCATCTGCAGGTAATCTATCATGGAAAATAAAACAGCTTCAGACTACAATGACCTTCCACTAAAAGCACCTAAATTAAAAGGAATTCTGCTTATCCTTTTTCTGGTGCTTCTGGATCAGGGAACAAAGTATCTTGCAATTAGATATCTGAAAGGAACCTCCGGGATTTCTCTTATTGATAGTGTGTTAAACCTTCGTTACCTTGAAAACAGAGGCATGGCATTTGGCCTTCTCCAGAATAAGATCCTTTTTCTGGTGCTTATCTGTATTGTGTTTTTTATGGCTATTATATATCTTTTTATAAAAACACCTGCAACTGTTTATTACAGACCACTGCTTTATACAGCGGCAATTGTGTTCGCTGGAGCAATGGGGAATTTTATAGACCGTGTTTTCCGTGGATATGTGGTAGATTTTATTTATTTTTCCCTGATTGATTTTCCCACGTTTAATGTGGCAGATATTTACGTGACCTGTGGGATCACAGTGATGGTATTTCTTATGTTTTTCCGTTATAAAGAAGAAAATGATTTTGACTTTCTGAAACCGGGGAACAGATCTGCCAGGTAAATTGATTTGTCTGATTTTTCATATACCGCGTAATTGAGAGAGGAGTTTTACTGATACATGGAGCAATTGGAATTTACAGCAACCGAAGATGAAGCAGGAGTGCGCATAGACCGCTGTCTTTCCGATAAATATGAGGAACTTTCCCGTTCTTATCTTCAGAAGCTTCTGAAAGAACAAGGTGTTACCGTCAATGGGAAAGCAGTAAAAGCAAACTACAAAATACAGGCAGGGGATCTGGTTCAGACAACCCTGCCTGATCTGACTGAACCGGATATTCTTCCGGAAAATATCCCTTTGGACATTTTGTACGAAGATGATGATGTACTGGTGATAAATAAGCCCAAAGGAATGGTAGTCCATCCTGCAAACGGCCACACCAGCGGAACTTTGGTAAATGCTATTATGTACCACTGTCAGGGCAATCTGTCCGGTATTAACGGCGTTATGCGCCCTGGAATCGTCCACCGTATTGATAAGGACACTACAGGAGCTCTTCTTGTATGCAAGAATGACACGGCTCACCGTGATCTGGCCAAGCAACTGAAAGCGCATACCATCAAGCGGCGTTACCGGGCTATTGTAGCAGGTAATCTTAAGGAAGATGAAGGTACTGTGGAAGGCCCGATTGGCCGTCACCCAATTGACCGGAAAAAAATGGCGATCAACTACAAAAATGGAAAAGACGCTGTCACCCATTATAAAGTCCTGGAACGTTTCGGGAATGCGACTTATATCGAGTGCCGCCTTGAAACCGGTCGTACCCATCAGATCCGTGTACATATGACCAGCCTTGGACATCCTCTTCTTGGCGACGAGATCTATGGCTCAGGCAAAAATCCCTATCATCTTCAGGGACAGACTCTTCATGCCATGGTTTTGGGCTTTGTTCACCCAAGAACAGGAGAGTATATGGAGTTTTCTGCACCTTTGCCAGAATATTTTCTCGATTTGTTAGAAAAATTAAGAAAATAGTTGTCAGTTTACCCTGATGTAGTGTATAATAATCTTACAAAATTCCTATGAATTGCCAGTCACGAAGTGAACAGTAACAAAGGAATTGCAGAAGGGAGTGGCAGATATGAACAATACAACAAGTTCAATTATTACCATCGGACGTGAATATGGAAGCGCCGGCAGGCAGATTGGTCAGGAAGTAGCCAGATATTTTGGAATCAAGTGTTACGACAAAGAGCTTCTGGAGCATGCTGCAAACGACAGCGGTATTTGCAAGGAATTATTTGAGAATCATGACGAGAGGCCAACTAACAGCTTCCTGTATTCTCTTGTAATGGATACTTATTCTTTTGGATATTCTTCTGCTGGATTTACAGACATGCCTATGAACCACAAGGTTTTCCTGGCACAGTTCGAAGCCATCAAGAAATTAGCTGCTGAAGGTCCCTGTGTTATGGTAGGGCGTTGTGCAGATTATGCTCTTGCAGATAATAAAAACTGCTTCAGTGTTTTTGTTCATGCTGATCTGGACTGGAGGATCAAGCGTATTGCAGGCAAATACAATAAGACACCTAAAGAAGCCAAAGATATGATCACCAAGACAGATAAGAGCCGTGCAAGCTACTATAATTACTACACCAATAAGAAATGGGGTGCAGCAGCGGGCTACAGCTTAAGCATTGACAGCAGTGTGCTTGGTATCGAAGGTGCTGCCCAGGCGATTATCAATACCATACATATTTTTGATGACCTTAAGAAATAATATACAGAATCATGTGTAAATAAGGAGTTCTCGAAAGAGAGCTCCTTTTGTAATTTGTTGCATCTCAATTCCTGTTTTCAAACGCCATCGCCACTTTATATTTTTTTAATAAGACATTGAGACAAAACTGTGTTATAATAGATGGAAATCGCTGTTAAATAAATAACAGTGCAGACACTTATTGGTTACTGTACAAACAGCAGGCAGTAACACATATTTTGCATTCATGTTTCAGGAGGACGATATTAGAATATGAAATTACGCTGGGACAATCAACATGTTCGCTGGGGAGTAACTTCTTTCCTTGTAATCGCAGCCAGTATGCTCTTTTATTATGGTGTTTTCCATATGAAGACACTGATTACAGGAATCCAGACATTTCTGGGGATTCTCACACCTATTGTTTATGGTGTCGTGATCGCCTTTTTACTGACCCCTGTATTAAATTTCCTGGAGAAAAAAATTATTTATCCGCTTCTTGCCAGGAAAGAAGTATCAGTAGGAAAGAAGGGGCGCAAGGCAATTCGGTGGGCATGCGTAATTTTATGTATGTTTCTCTTCCTTGCTCTTATTTATGCCCTTATTATGATGATTCTACCGGAACTGATCCGAAGTATTATGGGTCTGATCTACAGTTTTCCAGCCTATGTGAAGGTTATTCAGAAATGGCTGCAATCTTTCATTGAGAAATGGAATCTGAACAGTGATGCACTGGACACTTTGAATCAGTCCATCACCACAGCTCAGGACTACCTGACCACGAATATCCTTCCGCAGATGCAGGAAATGCTAAAAAATATTTCCGCGGGTGTGTTTGAATTAATTAATTTTCTGAAGAATTTCCTCATCGGAGCTATCGTTTCCCTGTACCTGATGGCAGATAAAGAGGGATTCATTGCCAAGGCAAAAATGCTCACCTACGCAATTTTTAATACCCAGCATGCGAATTTTATCATCCATTCCATGCGTTTTACCAATAAAACCTTTATCGGATTTTTCAGTGGTAAGATTTTGGATTCTGCCATCATTGGCGTATTGTGCTATATTGGTATGAACTTTTTGAATATGCCATATATACTTTTGATCAGTGTGATCATTGGTGTAACCAACGTAATTCCATTTTTTGGACCTTACCTCGGAGCAATCCCAAGTATTTTTCTCATCTTGTTGGTGGATCCGCTGCAGGCTATTTATTTTGCAATTTTTATTCTTGTTCTCCAGCAATTTGACGGCAATATTCTTGGACCGAAGATTCTTGGTGATTCCACAGGACTTTCCAGTTTTCTGGTCATTGTCGCCATCCTTATTGGCGGTGGAATCTTTGGAATCCCAGGTATGATTATTGGCGTTCCTGTTTTTGCAGTACTTTACGCAGCACTTGGCAGACTAGTCCATATCAGCCTGATTTATAAGCAGGTTCCAAATGAGGAGCAAAAATACACCAACATTGACTGTCTGGATCCGGAAACACATGAACCCGTTCTTTTCCCGGAAGAAGAGCCGAAGAAAAGGGAGACGCCCAGACGCACTGCAATGTTGAAATTTACCCTTACTTTGTTAAAAACGATCCAGAAAATTCTGACTACAATCTGGACCCTTATAAAAAAATATTCTGTGATAATTTATCAAAAAGTCAGACAATTGATAGAAGAGTACAGACAGAATCAAAACAGTAAAAAGGACGGAAATTAACATGCGGCTTTTAATACAACGTGTAAATCATGCAAGCGTAAAAGTAGATGGTGAAGTTATCGGAAATATTGGGAAGGGCTTTCTTGTACTGGTCGGCATAGGTCAGAATGATACCAGGGAAGTTGCAGACAAATATATGAAAAAAATGCTAGGACTTCGAATTTTTGAAGATGAAAATGGCAAAACAAACCTTTCCCTGGCAGATGTAAATGGGGAGCTTTTGATGGTTTCGCAATTCACATTATATGCCAACTGCAAAAAAGGAAACCGGCCAAGCTTTATTGAAGCCGGTGCGCCAGAACAGGCAAATGAACTTTATGAATACATGCTAAAGGAGGCTGCAAAAGTTGTTCCAGTTGTTCAGCATGGTATTTTTGGCGCTGATATGAAAATTTCACTGGAAAACGATGGACCGTTTACAGTGATGCTGGACGAATCGATCATGTAAAATTAACAGCAATTGTAACGAAACCGGCCAAGGCTATATTGAAGCCGGTGCGCCAGATGTTCAGAATCGTCTGTGACTGCATAATGAATGCAGTCGAACCATCAATTATATTTTAACATTTAATGAAACCAATTATATTTTAACATTTAATGAAACCTTGAAAAACGCCGAAAACAGCCAGAAGAAGTGGCTGATTCGGCGTTATACCACTCATCTAGATCTATACGACAAACCCGAGTTTTTCATATAGATTGGTATCATTATTACTTCTAAAGGAGAATCTTTCATGGATAAAAAAGTCACCTACCACGAACAGACTGACGTCGAAAATACCTTGCGGCTTCGTGATGTTCTAAAAACCTTGCCGCCATTTTGCAAGGATTTCTTTCGTGCCATTGAACCTCGTACCACAACTAAAACCAGAATTTCCTATGCATATGACATCCGCATTTTCTTCCAGTTTCTTCTGGAACAAAATCCAGCCTTCAGGGACTGGTCTATAGATGCCTTTACAGTGGATGTCCTGGATCAGATCACAGCTGTTGATCTTGAAGAATATGAAGAATATCTGAAAGTTTACCAGGCCGGGGATAAAACGGAAACCAATGGCGAACGTGGTCTGAAGCGAAAAATGTCCTCATTGCGAAGTTTTTATGCATATTATTTTAAACGTGAAATGATTCACACAAATCCTACCGTCCTTGTGGACGTTCCAAAGATTCATCAGAAAAGTATCATTCGCCTGGAAGCTGATGAAGTTGCCTTGCTGCTGGATTATATTGAGCACGGCGGGGACGACCTTACCGGTCAGAAAAAGGTATATTATGAAAAAAACAAAGACCGTGACCTCGCTCTCGTTACTCTTCTGCTCGGAACAGGTGTTCGTGTTTCTGAATGTGTAGGTCTTGACATAGAAGACGTAGATTTCAAAAACAATGGAATCAAGGTTACTCGAAAAGGTGGAAATGAAATGGTTGTATATTTCGGTCCTGAAGTAGAAAAAGCTCTGAAAAACTACCTGGAAGTACGCAAGAACATTATTCCTGTAGAAGGCCACGAACACGCTCTCTTCTACTCTACCCAGCGCAAACGAATTGGTGTCCAGGCCGTTGAAAACCTGGTCAAAAAATATGCCCGCCAGGTTACCACCACCAAGAAAATCACCCCTCATAAACTCCGCAGTACCTACGGCACCGCCCTCTACCAGGAAACAGGCGATATTTACCTTGTAGCGGACGTTTTAGGCCATAAGGACGTGAATACTACCAAGAAGCATTATGCAGCCTTAGACGATTCCAGACGGCGTCAGGCAGCCACTGCTGTAAAGCTGCGTGAAGATTAACATCTGCTTCACACGTACAATTGTTGTAATCACCGCATTTAATTCACATAATATTATTATTGTAAATCAATTCAAAACTTTCTGCAAAATCTCCCTCAAAGTGGAGCGTGCAGATTGTAGGAATGATTTTTCAAACACGCTCTAAGGCGCAGCTCAAAAAAGGACATGACCCACAGTCGAGTCATGTCCTTATGTACCTCTAATTTGGTTTTACTGAATTTATAGCTGCAATATCATATTATCCGAGATTATAATGCTACTGCAATCTTATCCTGTAATGCTTCCGGAATCTCTTCTTTGTCAAGCGAAATACTTACAACTATTGAAATTCCATATTTCTCACCGATCTTGTCCAGCTGATCAAGTGTATCTGTAACATCAGCGTCTTCCAACTTGGAAACCTTGAGGAAACTGTCCAGATAAATCTGCTCAAGATCATGATCCTGAGAAATAATACCACAGATGAAACCTACGAATTCATCTGCATTCTTCAATGGATAAGAGGAGACGTCGATAAGACGTACCTTATTGTTAAGCTCATACATATGTTTGGTACTCTTGTCAAGGTAAACAATGCTTCCGTTGGCTTCTTTCACCGCACCGTTTACTCTGTCTAAGAGCACTTTTGTTTTGCCTTTGCCTTTCTTTCCTACGATCAGTTCAACCATGATGTTTTCCTCCTTAGACAATATGATATTAAATTTTTACCAAAACCTTGTTTAATATGTTTCATATTATAGTATAATTTTTCTAAATTTTCAAGAGTTTTTTTAATATTTCTGTCTATTTTTCTCAATTGTGGCTACGATTCATAAACAGACTGACTAGTTTATATTCTGCAAAAGGGACGACATCTGCTCATAAAGCTCGTCTTTTGTGGAGGCACCCATTACAATGGAAATGTACGGCTTTCCATAAGCATTCTGGCTCAGCAACGCCAGACAGTTGCCTGCATTGTCCGTAGTACCTGTCTTTCCACCTAGAATAGTCACATTCTTAGGAGGGGTAGCTTCTCCTGTGAGATAATGGTCTGTGGCAAGTAATGTGGTACTTGCACTGCTTCCGTCCGCATGAGTATATTCTACGGTATAAGATCCGGACTGTGTGATCTGAGTAAACTCCGGATAATTCAAAGCTTCCTTTAGCATCAGATAGATATCATAGGGAGTGGTATAATGGTTTTCGTCCTGCAGACCATGAGGATTGGTAAAATGAGTTCCGGTACAGCCAAGTTCCCTGGCATAACTGTTCATCATCTCCACAAACCCCTCTGTAGAACCACCCACATGCTCTGCAATAGCCGCTGCTGCATCATTACCCGAATAAACCAACAGACAATGAAGAAGCTGATCAAGAGTCACCTGGTCACCTGCCCAAAAGCCGCAAACCTGTGAACCCTCCTCCAGATTCAGATTCTCCTGTGTAATGGTTACTACATCATCCATATTTCCATATTTCAGTGCCAGCATAGCTGTCATGATCTTGGTGATACTTGCTGGATATACCTTTTGAAGTGCCTGCTTGGAATAAAGCACCTTTCTGTCATCCAGATCCAGAAGAAGTCCTTTCTGGTTTTCCCCAAGGGAAACACCATCCATCGGAACATCTGATACGACCACACACAGATTCTTGGCAAAACCATCAGCTCTCAGGCTGTCTAAGTCTGTAATTCCACCAGAAAACTCTCTGGAAGCTACATATGCCTCCTCCAGCTTATCAAAAACAGTTCCATTTCGGAGAACATAAATTGCACCGATCCCAGTACCGCCAAGTACAACCAAAAGCAACAGCAAAAGAACAGTATTTCTGATCCTCTTTCTTCTGGAACTTCGAAATCTTGCCTGTTTACGTCTTGAGTTCTTCTTTTTTGCGGCTGTCATAAATATTCCTCTTTCTTATCAATTTCTTTTCTCTTAAGTTCTTTATTATAAGTACTGCTCTGCAGACCTACATTCATCACAAGCCCCATACCAATAAACAAGCTGACCAGGGAAGTCAGACCATAACTTACAAAAGGAAGAGGCGTACCAGTATTAGGTGCCAGTCCAGTAGCAACGCAGATATTTAAAAAACTCTGTATAGCTACGACACTTCCAATTCCGCAGCAGATAATCTTCCCGGCCAGATCCTTTGCCCTAAGGCTCATCCTGATACATTCAACTGAAATCAACAGCAATAATACGACCAAAGTTGTACATCCTATAAATCCATACTCCTCTCCGGCAACCGCGAAGATAAAGTCAGTCTGGTTCTCTGCAACAAAGTTTCCAGCATTTACAGAAGAAACCTGGTCATCCCCGGTAAGTTTTTTTCCAACCAGTTCTCCGGAGGCAATCGCCGTCTTCGAGTTATTCTGCTGTTCAATATCCTCCTGGTATTCCTCGTTTTCCGGGTAAAGGAAAGACATAATACGCGTTCTCTGATAATCCTTGATCAGGGTCTGATCCGGCTGTACAACAATGGACAAAAATATGATCAAAAGGGGAACCGCGATCAGAATCGCACCTCCGATGATCTTGTAACTCAGTCCTGCTATATACAGCAGAATACAGAAAATAATGGTTACCGTAATGGTATTTTTCATATCCGGCTGTGCATAAATAAGAGCCAATGGAACAGCCAGAAGGAGCACTGATTCTGCCAACACCCTGAAAGTATTGATATCATCTTCATGATCCATAAAAAACTTGGCAAAAAACAGAATAATAATAACCTTGGAAAGCTCGGTAGGCTGAAAACGGAAACCACCGATATCCAGCCATCTGGACGCACCTCCTGCCTCACTTCCGAACAATCGTACACCAATAAGCATAAGCAGATTAAAACCATACATGATCCACTGGAAATTCAATATCCAGGAATAATCCATTAACGATAAGATCACCAGCAACACAAGCCCCATCACAACGCCCAAAAGCTGTTTGTTTCGAAGATCTGGAGACGCACTTGCTACCAGCTGCACTCCAAACAGACTGATCGCAGTCAGAAGGATCACTAGTTTAAAATTGTAAAAACGTAGCTTATACTGTTTAATCATAAATTTATCTGTCCTTTTTCGTCAACACAGGAATATACGCCATTAAAACAGGCGGTTCCTGTGATATCTGTATTTTCACTTTAGTTTCCTCTATGGTCACATACTTCTTTACTGTATGTACCAGGTCACTTTTTAACATTTTCATCATCTGTGGAGAGCATTCTATGCGTTCTGAGATAAGAAGAAGTTTCATCCTGTCGCGAGCATATCCTGCTGAACGCCTTCTTTCATTTAAAAAGGTCTTCATGCAAAATCCCTCCATTCCAGAGCATTAGTTGACATAACATTATTACAAACAACCAACATGCTATTTTGCGTAACTAATTATTACCTGAATATCAATGTCTTTTAAACAGTCTTGAAAACATACCTTTCTTCTGTCTGAGTTCTGCAAAGGGAACTTCCTCTCCCATAAGCCGTTTGCAAATATTTTGGTATTCCTCCTCCGCCTGAGAATTTTTACCAGAAAGAGGCTCACCCTGATTGGTTGCTATCACAATCTGTTCGTCATCTAAAAGAGTTCCAATCAGATCTACAGCCAGAATCTCTGTCACATCATCCACAGACATCATATCTCCCCTGGCGATCATGTCAGGACGAAGACGGTTGATGATCAGATGGATATCCCGCAGATCATTTGCTTCCAAAAGCCCAATGATACGATCCGCATCGCGAATTGCAGATACCTCCGGTGTCGTCACTACAAGAGCTTTATCTGCACCTGCAATGGCATTCTTAAATCCCTGCTCAATTCCAGCCGGACAATCCAGCAATATATAATCAAACTCTTCTCGCAGATCATCCGTCAGTTTGATCATCTGTTCCGGTGATACGGCAGTTTTATCCTTGGTTTGCGCAGATGGCAGCAGATAGAGCTCCGGATGGCGCTTGTCTTTGATCAGAGCCTGTTTCAGACGGCAGCTTCCATTCACCACATCTACCAGATTATACACGATCCGGTTCTCCAACCCAAGCACAACATCCAGATTACGAAGACCAATATCCGTATCCACAACCACGGTTTTCTTTCCCATCATAGCCAGACCAGTTCCTATATTGGCAACTGTAGTGGTTTTTCCTACACCGCCTTTTCCGGATGTAATGACAATGACTTCACCCATTTCTTCTGATTCCTCCTAAACAAAATGTTCCAAAATCCTGGTATTTCTCTTATGGATATGCCTGCCGGAACACTCCCGGCAGGCATATCCAGTACTGCTGATCAGACTATGAACAGCAGCAAAATCGTTTTTAGTCATTCGATGTATCACTGGTATCTGTAGAAGCAATACCTGTGAGAATAGAATCTTTATCTGCAAGATTGTACATATATTTAAAAATATCATTAGCAATCAGACATGCATTACCGGAGCTGTAACCATTGGCAATACGGATTGCCACTGCATACTCCGGATCAGAGGCCGGCGCATAACCGATAAACAGACCATGGTTTGGATGACGAAGATCCAGCTCTGCTGTACCGGTTTTACCTGCCACTTCTACTCCAAGACCATCAAACTGGGAATGAGTCTGGATCACACGACGCATACCATCATGGATCACATCCCAGATATTTGAAGATATATTTACCACATCCTCAATTTCCGGCTCATACTCCTGGATCACTTCTCCCTTCGGGTTCATTACTTTGTCCAGAAGGGTCAGTTTAAATACATTTCCGGAAGTAGCCATAACAGTAGCATAACGAGCCAGTTCTGATGTGGTAAACAGGTTATTTCCCTGTCCCATATAAGATGGAACTGCTTTGGCATCGGAAACCTTCGGAGTTGCCTCTGAAAGCTCGATTCCAGTCTTCCGGTCCAGACCGATCAAAGAGGCATATTCCTGAAGCTTATTCAGACTCTGCACCTCGGAGAACTCATTATCCCCAACTTTTCCTAGCTGAAAACCGATCATGTTAAAGAAATAGTTACAGGACTGCTCGATTGCAGTACGGATATCCAGACTTCCATGACCATTCTTATACCAGCAATTAATAGGCGGATCTACATAGTCAAAAGTTCCGGTACATTCAATATATGTACCTTCGTCAATAATTCCTTCTTCCATTCCTGCAATTGTTGAAAGAAGCTTCAGTGTGGAACCTGGTGCAGTGGTTTGCTGGGTCGCTTTATTGAAGAACGGACTGGACTGGTCAAGTGCCAGCTTTGCGTAATAATCTGTATCCATATCATTGGTCAGACGATTATTGTCATATCCGGGATAGGAAACAAGTGCAACCACATCTCCAGTCTTTACATCTACAACTACAGCGGACGCTGAGCATGGCATTAATGCCAGCTGTGCAGGCTCTATCTCCAGAGTGTATATCTTATTGATCATAAAATCATAAGCTCCCATTGCTCCGGAAGCCAGATTCTCATAATCATCATCATTTTTGTCAAGGACTCCCTGCTCATAAAGCACCAGGCAGATTTCCTGTCCGGAAATTGTATCTTCCTGCAGCATATATTTGTAAAGGAGCTTGGAAAATCCAGTATCCGTACTGAGATAGTCAATAATATATTCTGTCAGTGCCTGATAAATTTCCTCAGAATCCAGATACTCTCCTTCCGGTGAAAAGCTGCTGATGTCGATCCAGCCCTGGCTTGTGGCATAAGTCAGGTAATCCTTCAGGCTGATGGTTTCATCTGTTGTCCATGCTTTGTAAGTAGCATCTGATGTATCGATGGCATCTTTGGAAATAATTCCAAGCGTGTCTCTAAGAAGGTCATTACAGATGTAAGACAAATATTCCTGTGTTTCTTCATCTTCATCCTTATAGGCTGGCGGGTTTGAGCCATTCAGCTTCGTGCTTATTGTATCAAAAACTCTCTGCTGCTTTTGTTGAAATTTGGCATATAAATTTTTTTCTATGTCAGAGGCATCCTCATTGCTGAATTTGGTGATATCAATCACACTGTTGGAAATCAGGGCATTGTATACATCATAAATAGGAATACGGATCTGACTGGCATCTGTGACATACGTGTAATCAAAAGTCTTTGCCGCATCAATTTTCGTCAGAAGAACACCAGCCACACGCTGTTTGAGGATCTGATAGATTGCCGATTGCCAGTCAGTTTCAATAGTAAGCTGCACATCATCTCCTGCAACCGGCTCTACTTTGGTGTCCTCGTCAATTTTTAGAACCTTTCCAAGGTTATCAACAGAAACCGTCTCCTTACCGTCTGTTCCCTGAAGGGTAAGTTCCATATACTGCTCAATTCCTGCTTTACCTACGATCGCATCATTGGAATAATCCGGATTCTGTTTCCGAAGCTCTGTCAGCTCCTCGGAGGAAGCCTTACCAGTATAGCCAAGGATTGGTGCCATGCTTTCATCATCAATATACTGGCGGATGGAATCCTCAACCACATCAATTCCCTGCAGTCCGGTCTTATTCTCCATGATCGCAGCTACCGACTTTTCACTGACATTGGTAGCAATGGTAACCTGCATGTATTTCTTAAAACTGTTGGTATTCAGTTCGTAGCGGATAGTTGCAATATCAAGCATTTCCTGCTTGGTCAAAGTAAGAGGCAGACCATGGGAGATCAGCTCGTCCTCTGTATAAGCACGATCACCGCTAAGAACAATAGAAAATTTCTCGGAACCAGTGAGAAACTCCATCATCTGATCCGCAGTCGCCGTCTTCTGTTCATCTTTCAGATCATCGATCAATGCCTGTCCATAAATATCGGCACGGAAGCGATTCAGGGTAAAGCCCTCAACAACATCAAAAGCATACTCTCCATTCTTATCTACCACAATATGGAAGGAATGGGTAATATCATCTCCGTTGCTGTGAAGGATCTGAAGTACCTGATAGGCTACACCATTTAATGTAAGATTCTTCTCCCTTGTAGAAGTGTAAGTTCCATTATCTTCCAGCGTCAGAGAATAGGATAGCACATTAGATGCAAGAATATCTCCGTTTCTGTCCAGAATATTTCCGCGGGTGCTCTTGAGCACACGCTCTTTGGTTGTCCTGGCCTGGAATTTGCTGATGTAATCCTCTCCCTGAATAATCTGCAGATCAAATAATCTACGCACCAGAACAACTGACATTATCACAAATACCAAGATCAGGACTGTTGTTCGTTTTAAACTGATTTTCTTGAAAATTCGTTTTATTTTAGTACCCAAATTGACTCACTTTCTTTCCTGGTTATGTTCATGTAGTGATAGTTTATGTAACGGAAAATCCGGTATACAATCAAGGTAATAAATACCGTGTAAAACATTTCCGGGATAATGATCCTGTACAGATAAGTCCCAAGTCCCAGTCTGCCTCTTAAAAGGAACTGCAGCCCATAAACAGACAGATTATATAAAAGATCTGCAACTGCAGTCAGAAATATAGGAACCTTCACATCATCATCGTAATAAATCCTGTGCGCATATCCACTTAAATAACCAATATACATATAGATCAAAGCATAAAATCCAAATACTGATCCAAAGAACAGATCCACAAAAAGCCCTGAAAAAAATCCTGCCCAAAGGCCGCTTTTGCGCCCGCGCATAAGCCCCATGGATACACAGAAAACCAGCATCAGATTAGGAGTTACAGAGCCAATAGAAATCAGATCCATAACCGTACACTGCAGAAGAAAACATATTACGATCGTAAGAAAATAGACAATCTTACCCTTCATCTGCGCCCTCCTGTCCGTCTGCCGCACTGCTGTCAGTACTGCCGCTACTCTCCTGACTGCTGTCGCCAGAAGTACTGTCAGAACTGCCGCTGTCAGAATTGCCTTCCACCTGCGCAGTTCCGTCTACCAGATCCTGCTTATTCACAGTAATAACAAATACATCTTTCAAATGAAGGAAATCCACAGGTGTTACAATGGTTCCTGTCTTAGTCAGATTATTGCTGTCTACCTGCACTTCGCTTACATATCCGATAAACAATCCTTCTACAAATTTCTCACTGATATTGGAAGTAACAATACGTTCCCCGACAGTCACCTTGTTCTCCTGATCATAAAGCTGCTCAAAGCGAAGCTTTCCTTCATCAATCAGTTCCAGGTCTCCGTTTACAATACAGTTATCAGAAGTGCTTACAGTCATTGCACTTACGCTGCTGCTGTCATCAATAATGGAGCGGACAGTAGCCCAGGAGGAACCAACTTCTGTGACAATTCCAACAAGCCCCTTGCCTGCGATCACATTATTATCGACCCTTATCCCATCATCAGAACCTTTGTTGATCATAAAGGTATCGTACCAGTTTCCAGGATCTTTGGAAATGATAGTCGCAGCCACCTTCGGATAGTCCTCATAGGTCTGATCCAGATTGTAAAGTTCTTTCAGTCTCTGATATTCCCCCTGATCCTGGATCAGTTTGTTATTCTGTGTAGTCAGACTGTCCAGTTCTGCCTTCAGCTCTTCATTTTCAAAAAGCAGATCCTGTTTGTCCTTGAAACTGTCCCTAATAGAACGGACCATACTGCCGATCTTTTCAATGCTTTTTTCAAAAGGGACTATGACAATTCCCGCTGTTTCCTGCAAAGGAGCTGTGGAAATACCTGAAGCAAATGTAGCCACAATACAGCTCAGACAGAAAAGTGTCATAATCGCCAGCAAATGTTTACTTTTCAGATTTATGCGAAATCGAAATTTTTTCTTAAGGTTTTTCATAAAATGGCACCCCTAAAAATTTATGATTTATAACTGTTCAGTACCTTCACAGTTACTATAATTTTCTTTGTGTGATGGGCTGAGCCCATTTACGAAGTTCTCTGTCGTGGATGATCTTCTCCAGACCTTTTACAGCTGAAGTTTCGTAAAGATCTGACAGGTTAAAAGAATAGCCTGTGTAACTTGCCAGATATGTATCTATATGAGGGATTCTGGTGCTCCCTCCGGTAAGGAAAATGCCTTCTTTCGCAATGTGGTAGGATATCTGCGGCGGGATACGTTCCAGAAAAACCTTCATCTGGGCACCGATCTCATTGACACAGTTCATGATTCCCGCATTGACTACATAGGCAGAAATAACCTCTTCCCTTGGAAGACCGGAAACACTGTCAATTCCTACAACCTTACGTGCCTGCTTATGCTGGTCTGCAAGCCGTCCCATTACCAGCTTCAGCCGCTTCCCGGTACGGGTACCGATCTGAAGATTATAACGCTTGCGTACTTCGCTGCACACGGCCTCATTCATCTGACGTCCGCCAATTGGAATCTTCTTGTTTATGATAATACGGCCTCCCGTAATAATGGAAAAATTCGTACTCTGGGCACCAATATTTACGATCATGCTTCCTGCATTGTTCTCCAGATCCACACCCATAGCTATGGCATCTGCAATAGGAGCCTCTACCATGTAAACCCTGTTCTTCCGCAGCCAATGTCCATTCGCCACCTGATAATAAGCTCTTTTTTCAATAGCAGTCATGTCCAGAGGAACTGCAAAGTACATGACAGAGCCTATTCCCAGAATTTTATCAATTTTTTTCATCATACTGTAAAGTACAATTTCCTGCAGTTCCAGATTGGCTATCATACCAAAAGCCATCGGCGAACTTACGGAAATATCAGAGGGTGCTTTCTCAAACATTTCATACGCTTCGTTGCCCACGGCTATGATTTTGCGGCCCTTGGCCGCAATCATGTTCTTCTCAATGTAGCTTTTATTTCGAATCATGGAATAGACCTTGACGGAACTGCTTCCAAGGTCTATTCCATATGTTTTTTCAAACAGCATATATCTGTCCCTTCATCCTTACTATGCCCTGCAAAAACAAATACCCGCCACTGGTTTACAGACGGCGTCAGCACTTCCGGCGGATCATTCCTCCGGCATCATTCCCTGTTCTTTAAAGCTAATGTATCTCTGGTCACCGATCACAACGTGATCCAGAAGCTTCACCCCAAGAATCTCCCCAGACCGGTAAATACGCTCTGTAATTTTCTTATCACATTCACTGGGCGTAGGATCTCCGCTTGGATGGTTATGAACCAGGATCACACTTACAGCGTGAAACTTCAATGCTTCCATAAAAACCTCCCTTGGAGTGATCAGAGTTGAATTCACGGTTCCCCGGGAAAGCATCTGCTCACCAAGAAAATGGTTTTTTCCATCCAGCAGCATAACGATCAATACTTCCTGCTCTTCGTGCCGGAGACGTTCCATATAGTATTTTGCTATCGTGATGGGTTCGTTAAAAGAAAGTCTTGGTCTGGCAACAGCAGACGCCATCCGCTTGGAAAGCTCCCCGATACATTTCAGCTGGACGGCCTTGACTTTCCCGATTCCGTTCACCTTCATCAGATCCGGAATGGACATATGTAAAAGTCCCAGAAGTCCCGGATAGGAGGTATCTTTCGTAAGACTTAAGATTTGATTGGCGAGTACAAGAGAATTGCAGCCTTGTACACCGCTTCTCAGGATCACTGCCAGAAGCTCGCTGTCGCTGAGCACGGATGGTCCCCACTGCAGACATTTCTCATAAGGACGTGACGACTCCGGCAGTTCTCTGATGGTCTGTTTCATTTCATTCATATCTTTCACCTGCAGTTCTCCAGGACTGACAGGATACTGCTCACACCATACCCAAAGCATACTTCGCGCAGCTTTGCCAATGAACAGTAATGGGACTGTTCTTCATGCCATAATAAGCAGATTCTTCTTATTCCCCGAGACACAAAGACAGTTTTCCCCGCATTGTGTTTCACAATGCAGACTCATTTTAGCATAAAAAAGGAGAGATGTACACTCTCTCCTAAAAATTTCTAAACTTTTTAGAAACAGCTTCCGCTACTTTTATGCCATCCATAGCAGCAGAAGTAATCCCGCCTGCATATCCAGCGCCTTCCCCACATGGGTAAATCCCCTCATAGTTTGCTTCCAGGGAATCCTTATCACGGACAATACGCACCGGAGATGATGTTCTGCTTTCCACGCCGGACAACACTGCATCAGGACGGTCAAAGCCTTTGATTTTTTTTCCAAAGGCAAGAACACCCTCTTCTATGGAATCACCGATCTCTTTTGGAAAAATACTGCGCACATCACCTGGAACACAGTCACCCTTAATACAAGGTTCTACATCTTTAAGTCTTGTACTTGGCTTATGATTCTGATAATCTTCAAACAACTGTACCGGAACCTTACCATTTCCAGCTTTCCACGCTGCGCGTTCCAGACTGCGCTGGAATGCTACACCGCCCAGTGGACCCTCTTCTGGAAAATCAGCCGGAGTCACCGATACGATCAGCGCACTGTTTGCATTGCGGCTGTCCCTGGCCTGATAGCTCATACCATTTACAGCAAGCATCTCCGGTTCCGAAGAAGCGTTCACCACATAACCTCCCGGACACATGCAAAAGGAATAAACACCACGGCCATTTTCACATGTGTGAGTGACTTTATAAGCAGCTGCTCCAAGTTTCTCGTTTTCCTCTTCCCCATAAAGAGCCAGATTGATCATGGACTGTGGATGTTCCATACGTACACCTACTGCAAAAGATTTTGGTTCCATATAGATTCCTTTTTTCTCAAACATGGAAAAAGAATCTCTTGCGCTGTGTCCAACTGCCAGCACACATACCTGGGCAGGAATCCTTTTTTCCCCATTTATCTCAATTTCTTTTAACTGACTGTTTTCAAAAAAAAGATCTGTCACTTTGGAACGGAACTGGAATTCCCCGCCCATTTCCTCAATTTCATGGCGAAGAGTCTCCACCACACCAACCAGCACGTCTGTACCAAGATGTGGTTTCTGCTGATAGATAATTTCTGACGGTGCACCCGCCTGCACGAAACGCTTCAGTACTTCATGATTTCTTCCTGAAGGGTCCTTTACCAGAGTATTTAGTTTTCCGTCGGAAAAAGTACCAGCCCCACCTTCACCAAACTGCACATTGGAATCCGGATCCAGTATGCCATTTTTCCAGAAATTCTCGACAGTCTTCTGACGGATATGCGCTTCCTCTCCCCGTTCCAGAACCAGAGGCCGATAACCTGCCCTTGCCAGATACCAGGCACAAAAAATTCCGGCAGGTCCGCTTCCTACAATGACTGGCGGATATTTCAGTTCCTCTTCACCAGGAGATGGAAATATGTATTCCTTTTTCTTGGTTGACATAATGTTATTATCATGAACCTTTCGTAAGATCTTGTTTTCCTGATTTATATCCTGCAAAGACACGTCTACTGTATAAACAAATTTCTTATCCTCTTTATGCCGGCAATCCAGTGACTGCTTCACTATTTCGTAAGTGAAGCCTTCATTTTTCAGACGAAGCTCCTTACGGATCTTTTGGCTTAACTCTTCCGGGGTATGATTGATTGAAAGTTTCAGCTGGGTAATTCGAATCATGTTATTCTCCTTTTTCAAACACGCTCTGACATTTTGCTGGCATTCACTCCTGCAACATAACCGCTGGACCAGGCCCACTGCAGATTGTAACCGCCACATTTCCCATCAATGTCCAATAGTTCTCCTGCGAAATATAGGCCTGAATTTCGTGTGGATTCCAAGGTCCGGGCGTTAACCTGCGTAGTATCAACGCCGCCTGAGCACACCTGTGCCTGTTCAAAAGACTGATAACCAGTCACTTTAAGCGGATAGCTGCTGATTGCTTCTTCCAGATCATTTGCTGACAAAAGCACTTTTGCAAGCTTATCCGGGAAAAGTCCGGTCAAAAAGTCTTTTTTTCCTTTATAGGGGCAGTTTTCCTTTCGTATTTTCAGAAAAGCTTTTAACTGTTCCCGGGAAAATTCTGGCAGAAAATTTAAAATCAGAGTCACATTTTTTCCCTGTTTCAGTGCACGGATTCCGTATCGGCTGACCTGAAACACCGGAATTCCGGATACGCCATAATCAGTAAGCTGTAGTTCTCCTGTTTCCTCTGTGACTTTTTCCCCATCCACAAGCAGCGTAATTCTGCCTTCTGTTCGAACACCTGCCCAGCCGGAAAAGCCTGTATTCCTGCATTTCAGGGCAGTTAAAGCTGGGAGAGGCTCTATAAGCCTGTGCCCCAGTGCTGCGGCAAGCTCATAACCGCTGCCATCTGAACCGGAAATTGCAGAAGCTTTGGAACCATTGGCAAGAATAACAGCCTCACCCTCGTATATCCAGCCTTCTACCTGAACCTTCCAGATATCCTGTTCCTTAAAAACACGTTGTACTTTTTGGTTGGTCTTGATCTTTACCCCAAGATTCCGTGCTTCCATACACAATACCTCGGCAACGCTTGCTGCCTGTCCGCTGTGAGGATAGAGATAGCCGCCGTTTTTATTTACAGGATAAATTCCAAGCCGGGTAAAAAATTTCACCGTGTCTTCTACCGGAAACTGGTTCAGAACTGCCTGTTCAAAGCCTGGATTTTTGCTTCGATATGCATCAGACGGCACCTGGATATTGGTAAAATTACATTTGCCGTTTCCTGTAGCGCAGATCTTTTTGCCTGGTTTTTCATTTTGTTCCAATATGGTTACAGCGGCCCCGTTTTCTGCAGCTGCAATGGCCGCCATCAGCCCGGACGCCCCGCCGCCTGTAACGATAACACGTTTTTTCTCCATATAAACTCCCGTTTTTTACATCTGTTTTAAAGAACTTATGGTAACGGTTCAGCGCCTCCCTGTTACACGCCTGGCGTTGCACGAAAATTCATGTTTTTCATGATTTCACTGTAATTTTACCAAATCCTGCTCCACAAGTTTCTGCAAGGACATCATAACACCTAGTTTTGCATGCTCCCAGGTAAGTCCTCCCTGGAAATATACGGCATATGGCTCTTTCACAGGTCCATCTGCGGAAAGCTCAATAGAAGAGCCCTGTACAAATGCGCCAGCTGCCATAATGACCTGACTGTCATAACCTGGCATATCCCATGGCTCCGGATCAACATAACTGTCAACCGGGGCAGCAGCCTGAATCCCCTTACAGAATGCGATCAGACGCTCCGGACTTTTTAAAGTCACTGCCTGAATAATATCCTGCCTTGGCTCTGTGGAATTTGGAACCACGTCAAATCCAAGCTTTTCATAAATATTGGCTGCAAAAACAGCGCCCTTTAACGCACCCTTTGTCACCATCGGTGCAAGGAAAAATCCCTGATAGAAGGAACGGTTTACGCCAAGTGAAGCTCCCACCTCAGCACCAAGCCCCGGACAGGTCATACGGTAAGAAGCATTTTCCACGCACTCTTTGGTTCCCGCAATGTAACCGCCAATTGGAGCAAGTCCGCCGCCCGGGTTTTTGATCAAAGAACCAACCACCATATCTGCACCAACATCACTGGGCTCAATAGTGTCAACAAATTCGCCGTAGCAATTGTCTACCATACAGATCACATCAGGCTTAATGCTCTTTACAAATGCAATCAGCTCACCAATCTGCTTTACTGAAAAAGAGGGGCGTGTCATATAGCCTTTGGAGCGCTGAATCTCAACCAGTTTTGTCTTCTCATTGATTGCTTTGCGGATATTTTCATAATCGAAAGTTCCATCCTCAAGAAGATCCACCTGACGATAAGTTACTCCGTATTCTGCCAGGGAGCCCTTGGATGGACGGATACCGATCACCTCTTCAAGAGTATCATATGGCTTTCCGGCTGGTGCCAGCATTTCATCGCCTGGACGCAGGTTTCCAAAAAGAGCAATGGCCAGGGCATGTGTTCCACACGCAATCTGCGGACGCACCAGACATGCTTCTGTGTGGAATGTATCCGCATAAACCTTTTCCAGAGTATCACGACCGTAATCGTTGTAGCCGTAACCGGAAGAAGAGCCGAAGCACTCCTCGCTGACGCGGTTTTTCTGCATAGCCAGAAGAACTTTCATCTGGTTATATTCTGCAGTTTTGTCAAACTGTTCAAAACGCTCCTTTAAGGATTCTTCTATTTCATGGCAAAAATCGTAAACCTGGGAAGAAATTCCCAGCTGCTCGTATAATTCTTTCATAATAAATTTTCCGTCTGTCTGACGGTATTCCTCCATTTTTTTGTTTTCAAAGCGGGCGATTACCCCCTGTGGAAAATCTGATTATCGAAATAACTACTCTCCAGTTATTCCTTTTTCATGGCAAACGCTCAGCATATATTCCAGCATTTTATTCTCGTCATACCCGAACTCATCTTTATTCACCCACACTGTTTCCGGTTCTCTGTGGAACCAGGTGAGCTGGCGTTTGGCAAAGTGCCGGGTGTCGCGCTTCAAGATCCGCACAGCCTCTTCCAGCGGCATTTCTCCATCCAGATAGGCCAGGATTTCTTTATATCCAAGACCCTGCATGGAAACCATACCTCTGTGATAGCCCATGTCCTTCAGCTTCTGGACTTCTGCCACAAGACCGCTGGTCATCATTTCATCCACCCGCTTATCAATGCGTTTATATAAAAGCTCCCGTGGTGCATTCAGCACAAAGTATGCCAGATTATAGGGGCTGGTTCGTTCCTGCTGCTCCTCATTGTGTGCGGAAATAGGGCTATGGTTCTGATGATAAAATTCCAGTGCGCGGATTACACGCTTCGTGTTGTTTTCGTGGATCACTTCGGCGCTTTTGGGATCCACCTCTGCCAGCATCTGATGAAGATATGCAGGACCTTTTTCCTGGACAATCGCCTCCAGATCGGCCCGGTATCCATCGTCCTGCTCAGCCTGGGTAAAATCAATATCTCTGGTCACCGCCTGAATATAAAAGCCGGTTCCCCCCACCAGAATGGGAATATGTCCCCTGGTGTAAA
Source organism: Ruminococcus sp. RTP21358st1_G6_RTP21358_211008 (assembly GCF_040908885.1). Taxonomy (NCBI): domain Bacteria; kingdom Bacillati; phylum Bacillota; class Clostridia; order Eubacteriales; family Oscillospiraceae; genus Ruminococcus; species Ruminococcus sp. RTP21358st1_G6_RTP21358_211008. Next base: position 13,878 of record NZ_JBDGDM010000031.1, on the reverse strand, counting down.
TCTTTTCCATGGCATCCTTTGCCATCTGTTGAAAACGCACAATGTGAAATTCATCCTCTGGCGTCAGCTCATCCACCAGGTAATGGGGAACTCCCTGCATTTCTTCTGGCATGATCTTCGCAGAGCCAATATCCATATATTTATAAACCTGCATGGAATCTGCAGATATGATCTCGCCGCCAATGGCTTTTGCCAGAGAAATAGACAGCCTGGTTTTTCCAACTGCAGTAGGACCGGTAAGGACAATAAGAGGTTTTTTCATAATCTCTCCTGTTTATACAATTCGCTTAAATTTCTTTTCAATTTCTGTCTTTGTCATCGCAATGATAGTGGGACGGCCATGAGGACAATTATATGGATTGTCCAGAGTAAGAAGCTCGTCGATCAGCTTATCTGCCTCCAGAGCAGACATCTGATGATTTCCTTTGACAGCAGATTTGCATGCCATTGTGGCAAGTCTTGCTGTGAAAAGGTCAAAAGCATCCTTTGCACCTTCTCCTCCCAGATTGTCAAGCATTTCCAGAAAGAGTTCTTCTTCATGGAATCCGTACAAATTTGTCGGAACTGCACTGATACAGTATTCCCTTCCACCAAAGGGTTCAATCTCAAAACCGTATTTCCTGAAATATTCTTCGTTGGCTTTTAATTTCGCCTGTTCATCCATGTTCAAGGTCACCACAAGCGGAGGATTCAGATATTGCGATTCAATGGACTGTTCTTTAAAACGTTTTACAAAGCGCTCATAATTTACCTTTTCGTGAGCTGCATGCTGGTCGATAATGTAAAACTGGTTTTCAAATTCCACCAGCCAGTAGGTGTCAAACAACTGGCCAATCAGCTTATGGCGGTTTCGGGATTCTGGTGCCAGAAGTTTCTCCTGAAAAAGCTCAAGCTGCTTTCCCCCAACGGATGGATATTCTGTACCTGGATCACTCTGTCCAGGCTCAGATTTATCTGGTATCTCATAGTTTACGGATACAGCAGTCTCTGCCTGATTATCGGCTTCATTCATTCTCTCAACCGATATGTTATCTTCTGCCGCTTTTTCATCTGCACTTTTATCCGCTTTTTCTTCTGCTTTTTCTTCTGCTTTTTCATCCGCTCTTTTATCTGCCTCCGCAGCCTCTTTTAAAGTTCCTGCAAAAAGAGCTTCCTCTTCCTTGCTAAATGGCTTCGCCTGATAAATTGCCTGCTCACGAAGCACACTGCTGGCCTGACAGCCAGAGCTGTTTACAAGGCTTCCAGATGAATTTATTTTTCCAGTTGGAGCTGTTTTTTCAGTTAGAGCTGTTTTTCCAGTTAGAACTGTTTTTTCAGCAGCCTGTAAATAGCAGCTTTCATTATTCCCTGCGCTGCTTCGACCAGCTTTTTCAGCAGCACCTTCACAATGAAGTTCCGTCCTGCGACTTTTCTCAAATGGCTCCGGAACTGCTCCGCGGCTTACTGCTGCCACCTTTGATTCCCGCTCCTCTTTTCCCACTGGAACAACCGGTATCAGTTCTCTGTGAAGAAGCGCATTGTGAACAGCCTCGTAAATGGCATCATACACCTCCGCCCCTCTTGCAAAACGAACCTCCAGTTTCCGGGGATGAACATTTACATCCAGATCATTTCCTGTCATCTGGATCTGCAATGACACAAAAGGAAATTTATGCTGCATGACAAAGCCCTTATATGCATCCTCAATGGCCTTCGTAATAATATTGTTTTTCACAAATCTGCCATTTACATAGTAGTTCTCAAAGCTTCGGTTTCCTCTGGAAACCTCCGGTTTGCCGGCGTATCCCTCAATTTTCATAAAATCATTTTCGTAGAAGACTTCCAGAAGTGCTTTCGCCATATCCCGGCCATATACATTATAAATAACATCCTTCACATTATAATTGCCGGAAGTATGCAGTTTCACCTGTTTGTTCTGAATATATTTAAAAGAAATCTCCGGATGGGAAAGAGCAAGCTGTTCCATCATAGTTCCAATATAATTTGCTTCTGAAGAATCAGATTTCAGGAACTTGCTCCGGGCCGGTGTGTTGTAAAAAAGATTCCGAACCAGGAAAGTAGTTCCATCTGGAGCTCCCATTTCCTCAAGGCTTTGTTCTACGCCGCCTTCGATCACATAACGCACGCCGCTGATAGCAGAAGGAGTTTTTGTGATCAGCTCCACCTGGGAAACTGCGGCAATACTGGATAAAGCCTCACCACGGAATCCCAGTGAGGCTATGTTTTCCAGATCTTCTACTTTTTCAATTTTGCTGGTAGCATGACTTAAGAATGCCGTAGGTACCTGAGCAGCCTCAATTCCCCCTCCGTTGTCTGTAATACGGATCAGCTTCTTTCCTCCATCTGTAATCTCTACTGTTACAGCAGTAGCACCAGCATCAATGGAATTTTCTACAAGCTCCTTTACAACAGAAGAAGGGCGCTCTACCACCTCACCTGCTGCAATTTTATCAATGGTATGTTTATCTAAAACTGCTATTTTTCTCAAGTTTTTCTCTCCATATAAAAGCAGGTTGACCGCTTCGGTTCACAATACGGACATGTCGCCTGCCGGTGACAGCACCATATATGAAAGTCAGCTGTCAGTTACCATCTGTTCTTTATCTTATTCTGAAGATTGTATAACGTATTTAAGGCTTCCATGGGAGTCAGATTTCCAATGTCAATGCCTTTTAATTCTTCAATAATGTCATTGTCCTGTACAGTGTCAAATAATGACATCTGCGCCATATCCATTTCTACCTTCGGCTTCTTCTTCGGTGAAGCCAGATCTTTTACAGCAGCAGTAATGTCTGCATCGCTTAATTCCTCAACCAGCTCTTTTGCACGGTTAATAACAGAATCCGGAACACCTGCCAGCTTGGCGACCTGAATTCCATAGCTCTTATCTGCGCCGCCTTTTACAATCTTGCGGAGAAAAACAATATCGTCACCTTTTTCCTTAACTGCAATGCAGTAGTTGGTAACGCCAGATAGTTTTCCTTCCAGTTCAGTCAGTTCATGATAATGTGTGGCAAATAATGTCTTGGCTCCACAAAGCTTTGTATTACTGATATGTTCAATCACTGCCCAGGCAATGGCAAGACCATCAAAGGTACTGGTTCCACGGCCGATCTCATCCAGGATCAGAAGGCTCTTGGCAGTGGCATTTCTAAGGATATTGGCAACCTCAGTCATTTCTACCATGAAAGTACTCTGTCCGCTGGCAAGGTCATCTGATGCACCTACACGAGTAAAGATTCTGTCTACAATTCCAACCACAGCCTTATCTGCCGGAACAAAGCTTCCAATCTGCGCCATAAGTACGATCAACGCAGTCTGACGCATGTATGTAGATTTACCTGCCATATTGGGGCCTGTAATAATGGAAATTCTTTTTTTAGTATTGTCAAGGTATGTATCGTTGGCAATGAACATATCATTATCGATCATCTGCTCTACAACCGGATGACGGCCACCTTTGATATCTATAATTCCGCCTTCATTTACCTTCGGGCGTACATAATGATTGCGCTCAGCAACAAGCGCCAGGGATGCAAACACATCCAGACCTGCAATTGCCTTGGCTGTACGCTGGATTCTTATCACTTCCTGGCCAACTTTATCACGGACATTGGAAAACAGCTCGTATTCCAGGGCATAAAGTTTATCTTCAGCGCCAAGGATCATATTTTCAAGGTTTTTCAACTCCTCGGTAATATAACGTTCTGCATTTGCAAGAGTCTGTTTACGGATGTAGTTCTCCGGCACCAGTTCTTTAAACGTATTGGTTACCTCAAGGGCATAGCCGAATACACGGTTATATTTGATCTTCAGGGATTTGATTCCGGTACGCTCACGTTCCTTTGTTTCCAGCTCTGTAAGCCATTTTTTTCCATCTGTGCGGGCACTGCGGAATTTATCCACATCTTCGTTAAAGCCTTCACGAATAATGCCTCCATCCTTCTGGGCAAGGGGCGGTTCATCTACAATGGCGTGCTTGATCAGATCTGTAATATCTTCAAGACTGTCCATGTCCTCGTAGATTTCTTTCAGAATCGGTGCCTGAAAGTCCTTGAGAACCTGTTTAATATAAGGAATCATTTCCAGAGAGGACGCAAATGCTACCATATCTCTTGGATTTGCAGACTTAAAGCTGATGCGGCTGACCAGACGCTCCAGGTCATACACTGGATTGAGATATTCCCGGATCTCATCGCGGAGCATCGGTTTCTCATTCAGCTCTTCAAGAGCTTCCAGTCTGCGATTGATCTCTTCTGCATCGATCAGTGGCTGTTCCACAAAGGAGCGAAGAGTACGGGCACCCATGGCTGTTTTAGTCTTATCCAGTACCCAGAGAAGAGAACCTCTTTTCTGCTTTTCACGGAGGGTCTCCACCAACTCCAGATTTCGTCGGCTGGAGCTGTCAATCAGCATATAACGCTCTGCCGTATAAGGACGGATGGTAGTCATCTGAGAAAGTGCAGTCTTCTGCGTTTCCTTAAGATACAAAAACAGCGCTCCGGCAGCTATGATTCCACTGTCATAATCGCTGATTCCAAGGCCTTCCAGATTGGTTACGTGAAAATGTTCCCTTAATTCTTTTCTGCAGGTATCATCATCGAAATACCAGGCATCCAGGGAAAAAATACAAATTCCAAGACGTTCTTTCAAATCGTCTGTGTCAACCCCACTCATAAAAAAGGAATCATTACATATGATTTCAGCCGGACTGAATTTGTTGATCTCATCAACCAGTTTCTGGCTATTTGGTACTTCTGTAAGGAAACAGTCACCTGTGGTAATATCCGCTATTGCACAACCAAAGCGGTCTGCTATGGAGACAATTGACATCAGATAATTGTTCTTTGACTCATCCAAAGAAGTTGCATCTAAAGTAGTTCCGGGAGTAACCACACGGATAACAGCACGCTTTACAAGTCCTTTTGCTTTTTTCGGATCCTCTACCTGTTCGCAGATTGCAACTTTATGTCCCCGTTCAATAAGACGGTTAATATAGGTATCAGCTGCATGAAAGGGAATTCCACACATAGGAGCACGTTCTTCCAGACCGCAGTCTTTACCGGTGAGCGTCAGTTCCAGCTCCTTGGATACCAGAAGTGCATCATCAAAAAACATCTCGTAGAAATCCCCGAGACGATAAAATAAGATGCAGTCTTTGTATTCTTCTTTTGTTTTGCAGTATTCCTGCATCATGGGCGACATGTTCATTCTTTTGCCAGAACCCCTTGATTTATCTACATTTGCGCCGCTTTTGGAAGTGTTACTGCACGGTTTCTGCACGGTATTTTCATTTTTTGTTTCATTTGTATTCATCTTATTCTTCTCTTACTATCATCATAAAATATCGTAGTTTTATTAAGTGTTTTGTAAATGCGGATTCGGTGTGCATGAAAATCAATGTCTTCCCACATAAGAGCTGCCAGTTCTCCAATACGCATCCCAGTGTTTAAAATAATATAAAACACCTCATAATATCTGGTTTTCATCCTTTCCCGACCAGATCACAAGTACATCAGAATATTAACACGTTCCAGAAAAATATTCAAGTCTCCTGTTTTTCCAACCATTTCTCAAATTTTTTCTTATGAACAAGGGTTCTTCGCCCAATCCGAACGGTAAAATCATTTTCTGCCATTAAAGTTCGCACTATCCTTTCAGACAATCCGGTAAGTCCGCAAGTTTCTTTTACTGAAAGAAGAAGTTTCTCATTTTCTTCTCGTCCGCCTCTACTTTTCAACATAACTGTTCTCCTTTCGAAATTGTGTTCTGTTTATATGGTTTTTTCAGACTCTCGTTGTGCTAATAGTTTTTCCATAGCTTCCTGTCTTGTGATTTTTTCCCGCTTTGCTTTTATCGCAACATATTCCTGTGCAAGATTATACGCAGTGCAGCAGGCATTGTAGCTTTTATAGATTTCTCTGCGAAATTCAAATTGTTTTTCCAGCTTTTTCTCATAGCAATATACGACAGCTTCTTCAAACATACAGGATGTTTTCTTCATATGATTTTGAACCGACTTTTTGGTTATTCCCAAACCTTTATAACAGCGTTCTTTTGATTCATATTTCTTTCCCAGAACATTAACAGGCTGTGGTTCAAGCATTTTGCCTTTGACAGGAACTTGCTTTTGAGCCTTTTGCAGCTTCTTTTCTTGTTTTCTTTTATAATATCTGACAGCGTCTTGGACAGAAACGCCTTCCTGCAGCATCTTATTGCATACCCAGCGATATGAAACTTTCTGGTCCTCGCAGCACTCACGGAAATCTGTATAGATTCGATCTCCTATTTGAGGAACTTCTTTTACAGACACCACTTGTCTGTCTGCGTAGTAGGTTGCCGCTTCCGTTGTTTCTCTCTCAGTTCACAATATACCGAAAGCTATGATTTTCCATATATCTGTAGATATTATTTATTGAAAAATGCCGTAATTCTGCAACAGCGCAATAATAGAAAAAAACTCCACTCGGTATATGAGTAGAGCTTTTTTATATATTCATTCATACTTAAAAGTCAGTTAATTGTTAATGTTCCATTAGCGGCACATTTTATTGAAAAAGTGCCACCCATTCCTTTTCCTGTTTTCACATGCGTACAATAAAAATATCCCAGTACAGTATTACCTGCTTTTTCAGCTCTATTTGTAATTACATTGTATACATTTGGAACAAATACTTTGCATTCGGTAGTTGCATCTGTGCACTGTGCACTTTTTCCATTGTATTTAAACGTACCCTTTAAAATATAACGTACAAATACAGTATTAGATTTTTTATTTATAATTCTATATGTTCTTGTTCCAGTTTTAGTTTTCCATGAAGATCTTGCAAATGAAGGAATACTTTTTTCATAAGTTGTAATTTCAATCATTGTGTCTTCATCCAGATCATAACATTCTTTTTGAAGCAATGTTGCATTTTCCATATCCTCATATGGAGCAACTTCTCCATCTGCTTTAACAGTTGTCATACTAACCAAAGATATAATTGTTGCAAGCAATACACACAATACATTCTTAATTCTTTTTACTTTTCTCATCGTAAATATCTCCTTTTCTTTTTTTATGTAAATTAGGTAATTACTTATTTCCTCCCTTCTTGTTGCTCTCATTTTTCTAATTCAATTTTGTAAATCTACTGTAAATTCATTTCCTACAGGAACAGCTAATTCTTCTGGTGACTGATTTTCATTGTATTCTTTTCCTATTTCCTCTGCATAAAAATCGCCATAATCTTCTTTTTTATATAAAATATTACTTTCTTCATTCTCTGTGTACTGATATAACTGTAGTGTCAATTTTTTTGCATTCCTCGCACTTCCAGGCTCTGCTAATTCAAATATCAGTTCTGGATTTCGGTAAGAAATGAGATTAAATGAAATTTCATTTCCCACATCATCTTTTCCACGAATCCATAGTTCAGTATTTTCATTCATATCTGGAAGTGTTCCATAAAGAGTACAGCTGAAGAGATTGTATTTTGCTTTTGAAATAGTTACAGTTTGCTTTTCGTCCAATTGTATAAATTGGTCAATGAATACTTCTTTTGTATCTCTTTCAAGTATTTTTGGATCAGCAGTAAAAGAAAAATTATATTTATCTTTTATGTAAAGCTGGTCCCCTTTTGTATTAAAATTACCGATTGTAATTTCAAAATTTTGTTTAGCTGAAGATGCCTTTAGAGAAAATCTTGCTACATAATCTTTTGATTTGGAGTCGGTATTATTATAATTAGAATATTGTCTTTCCAATTCTAATTTGACTCCATCAACACTGGCTTCAATGCTGCTCATAGATACGTCATTATTTCCATTTTCATCTGTCATGGAATATGCTATCCATAAATTCTCATCATCCACTGCTACTTCTTCTAAAGAAACCTTAACTCCATTCTTTGTGATTTTATTTTGAATCTGTTTTATATATTCTCCAGTATCTTCAGAGATTCCCAGAATCTGTCCAATTAGAGAAGTCATTTTCTCCCAGGCTGCTTTTACTTCATTCTGATGTGTCAGTCCCAATCCGACAATCATTACGATTACTGCACATGCAATTACTTTTTTTAATGGCATCTTAAATGTTTTTATTTTATTTTCTTTCCATGGTTTTGAAGCCTGGTATATATAATTATCATTAATGTCTGCAAATGTTGTTAAAAAATCCCAGCCTTTATTATTCTGCATACCCAGCCTCCGTCAATAAATAATAAAGTTTCTTTCTACTACGGGCTAAAATTGACTTAATCCTGCTTTCCCCACAGTTGTGTCTATCCGCTATCCTTTTGATAGAATCCATGTACCAGTATCGCCTTACAAAAATATCCCGGTCACGTTCTGAAAGTGTACCTAAAAAAGCATCAAAAATATCTATGATTTCTTTTTTTCTTAAATACGTTTCAATATCCGAGGCAATTATGTTCCCTATTTTTTCAACTTCACCAGCTATGTCCTCCATATGAGAATCCGTCCGCTTCTGCGCATTCTTCTTACGGTATCGATCAATTGCGGTATTCCTTGTTATTTTAGATACAAAAGAAGCTAAAATGGATGGTCTTTTGGGTGGGATGCTGTTCCAAGTAAAAAACCAGGTATCATTTACGCATTCTTCAGAATCTTCCCGGTTATATAAAATATTATGGGCAACGGAATAACACATGTTTTCATACTTATTTTTTGTTTCAGCAATGGCATTTTCATCTCTTGCAAAATATAAATTTATGATCTGTACATCATCCATTTTTTTAATTTTCTCCTTCTACTTTATATGACGTATTTTATTATAATTGGTCGCATAAAAAATAGAAATAATTTATTATTTTTTTGTCAGCAGAAAAAGAAAACATATCATGCTTTCTTTTCCTGCCCGTTTTTTTATTGCTCCAGTACTTCTGTTACATAACTTCCCTGTTCATCAACAGCAATTACTTTTTCCGGTCCATCTTCCGTCTGAATAATCTGTCCAACATACACTTGATCCTGAGGACCGTCATAATTCAGATCTGGATTTTCTATTGATTCCCATGGATAAATTACTTTTTCACCTTTTTCATTGAAAAATTCATGTAACTCAATACCAGAACTGGCAGCTACGGAAACAGTTCCAATCAGCATACTGGCAATTACACTTATCCATATTTTTTTTCGTTTCATTTTGATATTCCCCCAAATTACTATTTTTTCGTGTATCCACATATTTTACAGGTCTTTTTTAATGCAGGATAAGAATGCTTGCTACAATAAGACCATGGGCTGTACGTTTTTATTCCTATACGATTACATTTTTTACATTTGTTTGATATGATCAATCGTTCTTTATAACATATTCCCGCTGTTCCCACAGTCTGAAAATCTGTTTTTTTACCGCGTGCTTCCAAATATCTCGCTGGATGTTCACAAGGAGTATTCGTTGCGTACGTTCTGATATCATTAATTGGCTCTGTTACAAAAGAACCATCTTCATAAACTCTAATTACTCTTTCCAAAGAACCATTTTCTGGCATATAAACATCCACACCGGATAAAGATTCCTGCGTTTCATTTTTAGAAGCTATAACTGTCGTACCCATTCCAATTACATTTCCCATAAGTGTAACACCTGTCATTAATACTACCATCCATTTTTTTAATCCATTCATAACCTTCCAACTCCTTTTCTTTTTGGCATTTTAAATACTCAGTGTTGCTATCCCCCTTCCTGCATTATTTCATTTTTGTTTCTTACTATATATCACGCAAAAATTTGTTTTCCGTCGCATAAAGGAATTAATATTATTCATCTATTACATCTGATTCATTTCGCACTAATCAAAATCCAATATTTCAATATCTTTTATGTTTTCTTCCGTCATTTCTTCTTCCTCCTGCGGCAGTTCACACCATACCACCAGCCTTTTGGACGAATCAGCACCACAGGTAGACAATAGAAGCTGTGACGTTTCCACTGGCTCTCCCAGCCAGAAAGTATCACTATCCGCTTTTACATATCCACATTTCGTTACCGTATATACCAGTTCTCTATTATCTGGAAGATATAAATATACCTGATTATGTTCTTTTAAATATGATTCCTCTTGAAAGCGGTGCAGTCCTTGGAACATACTGCCATCTTTCATATTGTGTCCGTACAGGATGCTCTTCCGGTTGGAAAAATCAGCTTCATTATCCATATCCAGAAAAATGCTTCCTGCTGCATGCTCCGTCTTTTGAAACGTGTGCTTTAAATAGTAGGCATTGTCTTTTCCTTGTACCACCGGATAATCGATTTTTGTATCCGGAATCCGAATCCAGGCAATGATGTCCGAATTAATTTTCTTTAAGGCTTGAAAATCAACGGTCGTCTTATTTGCCGGTGTCGGAGCTTGCACCTCACTTTCATTCTCTTTTCTTTCTTCCTCTTTTACATATTCCCGTAGGGTCTCGTATTCTTGTTCGCCCTCCCGGTACATAAAAAAGGTACTGACTGCCATGCAGATTCCAAATCCTAACAAAAAAAGACTGACCGATGCAATCAGAATCTCTTTAATCTGCTTCATAACATCCTCCGTTTCTTATTTTTCTGCAAGAAAAAAGGACCGCCACCGAAGTGACAGCCCAGTTTTTCTCAATCGTGATTTTTCCGTTTGGTATACCAGATGATTCCAGCAATTCCTCCTACTGACAGGAGCAGTAAGAAGAACGGCAGCCAGATATTGGTATCATCCTCAGTCTTTGGACTGTTGGAATAGCCGCCTGTTGGAATCCGTTCATTGGTAAGCTCTTTGGTAATCTCAATCTCCTTGGTGTTTCCATCCTCATACGCAAAGATTACGGATTCCTCTTTTTCGCTTCTTACATAGCCTTCCGGTGCCTTGGTCTCTACCAAAACATACTTTGCGATCAAAGTCTCTGCAATCTGATCATTCAGTTTTTGTCTGCCAGCAAGGTCTCCCACCATTCGTTGTGCATAAAAATCCATGGGCAGATGAAGCATATGCCACATAAATGAGGCATTTGATACAATAGCAAGCTTTCCTTTAATTCTGTAAAGATATATCTCATTAAGAAAACCAACAATCATTCGGAATATAGCAGTGAAAAGCATTGCCACCAGAAGCATTTCAAGCCAATGCATATTATGTCCGGGCAAAATCTGATCCGTAAATATTCTGGCAAACACGGGAGTAACCAAGCCTACAAAAGCAACAAGGGCTGCCGTAATCATTACAAAAATCACAGAAGCCGTTGTATTGGCCAGTCTATCCTTCAAAAACTTAAATACACTTTCCGGCTTTCCACCCTTCTCAAAGTTTTCTCCTGGTGTGAACTCAATACATACTCCTGTAAAAGAATGATCAAATTCTTCCATTGTTACCTTGATTGTTCCACGTGCAGGATCATTAATTACAGCTGCATTTTTGGTAAAACCGCATAACACAACAAAATGATTAAAGTTCCAATGAATAATTGCAGGATAAGTAACATTCTCTTTTACTTCGTCTACCCCATATCGATGCGCTTTTACCTCCAGCCCATAACTTCTTCCAGCTTTTGCAATACTGGAAGCTTTGCTTCCATCTCTTGATACTCCACAATCACTACGAACTTGTTCAAGCGGTAACCACTTGCCATGATACGCAAGAATCATAGCAAGACTTGCTGCACCACATTCCAGGGCTTCCATCTGCATAATAACCGGAACTGTAATTCTTTTTTTTCTCTTTTTCATAGCACGCTCCTAATCCAAAATAAATTGAATTGGTTTCATTTCGGCTGTTGTAATGATAACTGTTGCCAGCATATTTGGGGTAATGTCTTCTTCAGCTATAACCCGAACTTCATAAGAATAGTTTCCATCAAGCACATTATCCGCAAACCAGTCTTCTGATATTTCAGCACGAATTTCTTCCTGTGAATAAGGATTCTGACTCACTGCTTCCACTTTGCCACTGATGTTTCTTCCATCAGGCAGTGTAATATTTGCCTTACATCCTATCAGGTTTGTGTTGGCATTTTCTACACATTCATAGCAGTTAATCACATTACCTCCAACAGTAACTCCTTTCACTGTCATCGTCTGTGGAAGACTTCCTACAACGCTCCATACAATCACAGATATTACTGCCACCAGAAGTGCCGCCATAATTAACCAAACCTTCGGATGAGACACCTTAATATATGCATCTAATTGTTCCGGAGATTCAACACGATCAAGACTTTCCCTTCTAAATATATTCTGTTTATCCACTTTTCCATCCTCCAGTATGCAATTTGTTTATCATATCATCTGACTGATGCTGTATTTTTATCATTTGTTTATTGTATCTGGTCTCTGACGCTTTGCATCAAAGATCTCTAGATAAAAATAATTTTTTCTTCATATAATGTGACAAATTCTCTTCTGATGTTTATAAACAGATAGGAAGCATTCGAATTCTTACAGGAAAGGAGAACTATTATGAGCGAAATCAAACAGAACATTACAAACGAATTATCTGAAGAAGAATTAGAAAATGTTGCCGGTGGTTTTGGCCGTCCTACTATGGATGATCCCAGATATAGGGAGCAGATGAGGATAAACAATATGTTAAAACGAGGCATGAATATGGAGGAAATTCAAAAAGCGTTGAAGTCCTATTCGTAAATAACTATATCAATCCTTCCGGGCAGCCTTAGGGCTGCCCCTGTTTTTCTCTGGTCACCTTATCACTTCCACGATTAGTCAGAGTTCCTGCCAGTACCACCGTTCCTGGCACCAGCACCATGATATATATGATTCCAAGCCCAAATCTGAGGAACTTGCCAAGGCTTCGGCTTATTTCTTCTATTATATATGGGCACCCTGTATTTATCCACCAGTACAAAGGAATTAATGCAAAAATACCGATAAACAACCTTAGCTTTTGCGAAATTCTGTCAAAATCTAATTGTCTTTTTTCCAGTATCCTGCAGATGACAAAGGATGCAATAAATCCGACTCCTTCATATGCATCTCCCCGCATTTTAGCAGGATCAACCAGAAGTGATCCATCCGGCAGATAATCAAGTGGATATGGTTTGTATTCATAGTACAGCACAGCAGCAATACAGATCAAAAGCCCTGCCACAAGAATCATGAGGTCTCTTTTTTTGTCTTTTTCACTCCACAATTCCAACCACCCGGTCAGATACATCATAACTGCTGTTGATATAAATCCCACCAGAACATCCTGCGGAGTATGCACTCCCAGATAATTTCGTGAAAACATAGTCAGAAATACCAGCACAAACAACAGACCTGCAACGACACTGTGCTTTTTTTCCATGAACCAAAGTCCACTTCCACCGAACATAGCCGTTGCCCGCGTTGTATGCCCACTTGGAAATGAATATCCGGTAGCTGCTGTTTTAGAATCACCATAGGGTAAAATCCGTGTATCCCGTATCCATGGGCGATAGACACAGAAAGTAAGCTTTAAAAATCCGTTGATAAACAGACCGCCCCCAAGTCCTGCCAGGATTTTTCGTCCCGCCTTCCGGTCAAATGCCCAGTAAATCATACACATCATTGCAATAGGTAAAAATCCTGCGGACAGCTTTGTTACTGCATTCATAAGCGGTGTCAGAATACTGCCAACCGTCTCGCGAAATTGTTGCAGGTACAATAAATACTCAATATCCATAGCTTTCCTCTTTCTGCTGTTCTTTCAGGCGAAAATAAAGCTGTGACTGTGTTAAATACTGATATGGTCCGGCAAAGAATATATTAACCAACCCGAATGTTATAATCCCCAGAAGGCTCCATCCTATAAAAGACAGATCTAATACAAATGCAGCCCACTTATTTCCCTTGAACCGCTCCCCGTCAAGTAGACAATTGAAAAAATATAAATTTTTCCTGCCAGCAGAAATTTATCTGCTGGCAGT
>NZ_JBDGDM010000030.1:0-50491 GCF_040908885.1 Ruminococcus sp. RTP21358st1_G6_RTP21358_211008 | reverse complement strand
AGATTTAATCATATACACCCCTGCCTATATTTTAACACAATGAAAGGAACCTGCGAACAGATTCCTTTCCATTTTTTTCTTAAGTTTATGATGTTGACCATAGCAGGTGGCCGTGGGGAGCATCTGGAAGAGCTGGCAGATCAGGTTATTGATCTGATAGGGAAAGCACAGGAACCAGATGGATATCTGAATACTTATTTTTCCGTAAATGCCCCTGCGAAGAAGTGGACCAATCTGGTGGAGGGCCACGAATTGTACACAGCCGGACATATGATCGAAGCTGCTGTTGCTTATTACCAGGCTACAGGTAAGGAGAAAATCCTTAATATTGCAAAGAAAAATGCAGATCTCATATGCAGGGTGTTTGGTACAGGAAAAGGCCAGAAACGAGGTTATCCGGGACATCAGGAAATTGAACTGGCCCTGGTGAAGCTTTACCGGGAGACCGGAAAGAAGATTTATCTTCAGCAGGCCAGGTATTTTATCCAGGAGAGGGGCAGGAATCCTAATTATTTGCAGGCAGAAATTGCGGGAAGAGGACATCCGGAATTTTTTCCGGAGTTCGAGAGGTACGATCTGGAATATTCCCAGGCTCACAAGCCTCCTGTAGAGCAGGATGAGGCAGTTGGACATGCAGTAAGGGAAATGTATATGTGCTCCGCAATGGCTGATCTGGCCGGAGAAGATGCCGATTCAGGGCTTATGGAAGCTTGCAGCAGAATTTGGGAGAACATGACGACACGGCGGATGTACATTACAGGAGGAATCGGAAGCAGCGGCTTCCGCGAGCGGTTTACTACAGATTACGATCTTCCAAACAGTACCAACTATTCTGAAACCTGCGCATCTATCGGTGTGATGATGTTCGGGCAGAGAATGGCAGCCATCACAGGAGATGCTTCTTATTATGACTATGTAGAGAAAGCGTTGTATAACACTGTGATTGCAGGAATCAATATTGCAGGAGACCGGTACTTTTATGTAAACCCACTTGAGGTGGTTCCGGAATTTTGCACAGAGCACACTTACATGGAGCATGTGAAACCGGTAAGGCAGAAATGGTTTGGAGTTGCCTGTTGCCCGCCAAATGTGGGAAGAACCCTTGCTTCTTTGGGACAGTACATATACGCAGAAGATGAGGAAGGGGTTTATATTAACCAGTTTATCTCCTCTACAGCAGATACAGAAATCAAAGAGAGCCGTATGAAGATAAAAATGGATTCCACGCTTTTGCAGGATGGAAAGGTTCAGCTCCAGGTGCAGTCGTCCGGACCAGGAATCCTGAACATCCGCATTCCCTGGTACAGTGAGAAATGGGAATGTGTGCAGAATGGAATTTCCATAAAAACGCAGCCTGACAAAGGCTATCAGAGGCTTTGCATTTCACCGGGAGACACACGGATCAGTATTGATTTCCATGTGGTTCCCAGATGGATGGGAGCCAATGACCAGGTGAGGGCAGATGCAGGAAAAACAGCCCTGATGAAAGGTCCGCTGGTGTATTGCCTGGAGGAAAAAGAAAACGGCAGATTCCTTTCAGAGATTTTTGTAGAAGAGAACACTTCGATAGAAGAAAACGCTCCCGCAGAAGAACTGGTAGGAAATGTTCCAACTCTTTCCTATAAAGGAATACGTGTAAGAAACAAAGGTGCAGACGGCGAAAATCAGTTGTACGGAAGTGTAGAGCTGGAAAAAGAAGAAGTTTCTCTGCGGGCCGTTCCGTATTGTATGTGGAACAACCGGGGACAGGGGGAAATGCTTGTATGGCACAAGCTGCGGATATGACAGTATTACAGATTAACTTTAAAACAGTAAATGTTTACAGCGGCCAGGCAAAGCCGTTATAATAAGATTAAGAAAAGGAGAAGTAGTATGAAGAAAAAACAGTTATTGGGGATTTTACTTGCAGGTACAATGATGGTTGGAGCAGCAGTTCCGGTTTTTGCAGCAGATGGTGACAGAGTAAAGATCACATATGCACAGTGGGGAAATGAAACTGAGACAGCAGCTACACAGGCAGTTGCTGATAAGTTCAACAGCGAACAGGACAAGATCGAAGTAGAAGTAGTGAAGATCGATCACGATACCTACGTTACCAAGCTGAATGCCATGGCTACAGCTGGTGAGCTTCCGGATACCGGTATTATGAGTGAGGCCGGCGTGCTGAAATTTGCAGAGAACGGACTTCTTGCAGACATCAGCTCTATGTATGGTGAAGGCGATGCCAAACCTCTGGATTGTCTGACATTCCGTTACGACGGCACACCAGTTGCATATTCTGCAGCAAACGAAGTTCTGAACCTTTGGTACAACAACGATCTTCTGAAAGAGGTTTGTGAGAAGCAGGGAATCGATCCTTCAGAGGTGACTCCTCCGGCAGATGCTGAGGATGCATGGGATTGGGATACTTTTGTCCAGACAGCACAGAAGCTGACTCTGGATATCAATGGAAAGAATGCTTTGGATCCTGATTTTGATCCGGACAATGTAGATATTTACGGATGTACCATTAACACACTGCCATGGCAGCTGGAAGTATGGGCAAAATCCAATGGCGGCGGATATTACAGCGAAGATGGCTCTGAATGCACCATTGACTCTCCGGAAACGGTAGAAGCACTTCAGAGAATCGCAGATCTGTCAGACGTTTACCACTGCGCACCTCCTGTAACAAGTGCTGCTAATGCTCTGGAATCCTCCCTTGGAAGCAAAAAGGTGGTTATGGCAACAGACGGTGCATGGAACGTCGGCACCTTCCTTGGACCAAGCGCTGATTTTGATTACGGTGTAGGTGTTCTGCCTTACATGAAAGAAAAAGTTACTATCTGTACTGGTGGACCAAACGTGGTATTCTCCACAACAGAGCACCCGGAAGAAGCTATGGAATGGCTGAAATGGTATTATCAGGAAGAGAATTCCTGGTCCCTGATCGAGGCTGGAACATGGATGCCGATCCTGGATTCCTGGTACACAGATCCTGAGAAAACAGATAAATGGATCAGCAACCCGAACTATCCGGATAAAGACATGTACAAGAGCGCAGTTGTGGATTATGCTATGAACAACGCACAATCTACCTCCTGGTATTATGTAAACGGAACTGAAGAGTTCAACGCCACACTTGATTCTGTATTCTCCAGCGTATGGGCTGGTGAGGAGACCATGGAAGAAGCGATTAACGAGAACCTGGAAGAGCTTCAGGATATCTTTGCTGAGAACAATGGCTGATCGGAGCTGTTCATACAGGCTCTAGAGCTGGTTATTTTATAGCAAAATAGTGAACGAAACAGTTACTGATAATAGGTAACATGAAGCAGCAGTGAAAATCTGCTGAAAAATAGGAAAAGCAACTGGACTGACCGGTTACTGTCCAAGGATATTATTTCATATTACTGACAGATACCGGTCAGCTCCCTTTTAAGAGGTGCGGGCATGAAAGCAAATAAGAAAAACAAAATAAAAGTGACATCAAGGGCCGGTAGAAAAGAAGAAAGGACCGCTTATCTCTGTCTGATACCGGCATTCCTTGGAGTAAGTCTGATCAGTTATCTGCCGACACTGGCAGTATTTGTTTTAAGCGTATTTAAGTGGAATGGTCTTTCCTCACCGGAGTTTGTAGGTCTGGAGAACTTCCAGCGTATTTTTACAAAAGATATTTATTTCGCAGATTCTATAAAAGCGACAATTTTGTACGCTCTTCTGGCTGTGGTAGGCGCTATTATCTATTCTCTTCTGGTAGCCCTGCTTTTGAATATGAAAATATGGGGACGGACATTATTCCGTTCTGTTTTCTTCATTCCATACCTTTTGCCTGCAATCGGTGTTTACAAAGGATGGCAATGGTTATATGAAGGTAACTTCGGACTTTTTAACTTTGTCCTTCGAATGGTGGGACTGAAACCTCAGAGATTCCTGGACAGTCCGAGTCAGGTAGTACCTTCCCTGGTAGTAATTGCAATCTGGACAAGCGGCAACCTGATCGTGGTTTTCCTTGCAGGACTTCAGAATGTACCGCGGGTTTACATGGAAGCAGCGGAAATTGATGGTGCAAATGCATGGCAGCGCTTCTGGAACGTTACCATTCCAAGCATTTCCCCGATTATTTTTTACAACGTGCTGACTGCCCTGATCACACACCTGCAGGTTATCAACCCGGCGCTGGCTCTTACAGATGGCGGCCCAGGAAAAAAGTCCATGTTTATGTCCTATGTTATTTATCTTTATGCATTTAAGAAAAACAAACTGGGATATGCAGCTGCTTATTCTGTGATCTTCTTTATCCTGGTTGGAATTTTTACGGCAGTACTCTTTAAGACGCAGAAAGAACAGATTTTCGGAGAGGGGGAATGAGAAATGGCTGGAAAAATGGCAAGCAGAAAGAAAAAAGAAAAAGCCTTTAATGTTCTGGCGTTTTTCATTGTACTGATTCTGGCTGCATTGGTACTTCTTCCCATCTGGTGGATTTTCCGTTCTTCCCTGATGAGCACGGCAGCATTGAATGAATATCCGCCTTCCTTTATTCCTCATGAGTGGCTCTGGTCAAACTATTCCAAAGCGCTGGAGACTTTTGAGTACTGGACTTATTTTAAGAACACATTCACCATTATCATTCCGGCAGTTACCTTTGGTACCATCACTGCGATTTTTTGCGGATATGCCTTTGCAAGACTTCGTTTCCGCGGGAAAAAGCTGATCTTCAACATCTGTGTTGGCACGATTCTTCTTCCGGGAATGGTAACCTTGATTCCTCTGTATATTTTCTGGACAAAGGGAATGGGACTGGGTGATACATATTGGCCGTTGATCTTGCCGTTCTTAACAGGTGGTGGCTTTTTCAACATTTTCCTGATCCGGCAGTTTCTGATGACGATTCCAAAGGAACTTGATGAGGCGGCTTCCATTGACGGGGCTGGAAGAATGAGAATCCTATGGACAATTCTTGTTCCTTCAATTAAACCGGCGGTAGTTGTAGTTGGAATGATGCTGTTCATCCAGATATGGAACGACCTGCTTCAGCAGATCATTTACATTAACAGCATGAGCAAATTTACCTTTGCCATTGCGCTGACCAACTTTACCGGCTCATTCGGAACTAACTGGCCGGTGGCACTGGCAGCCACGTTTATGACAATCCTTCCTGGTATTGTGATTTATATCTTCGGGCAGAAGAGCTTTGTGGAAGGAATTGTGCTGACTGGTATGAAAAATTAAATTATAACAATATTAACATTTTCAGGCAGG
Source organism: Ruminococcus sp. RTP21358st1_G6_RTP21358_211008 (assembly GCF_040908885.1). Taxonomy (NCBI): domain Bacteria; kingdom Bacillati; phylum Bacillota; class Clostridia; order Eubacteriales; family Oscillospiraceae; genus Ruminococcus; species Ruminococcus sp. RTP21358st1_G6_RTP21358_211008. Next base: position 45,250 of record NZ_JBDGDM010000030.1, on the reverse strand, counting down.
GCGGTGGTCCTGCCTGTACGAAATTTAAAATGAGGATGTAAAAAGCCTCTTTTTCAAACACGCTCTAAGACAATGCTTTGTGGGGTGTATGAAGAGGCTGTAATCAGGCAGTAATTTTGAGGAAAAGCATATGAGACTGACAAAAAGATTCATGGACTGGTATCAGGGAAATAATGATAAGGAGAAAGAGACGCCAAAGGGCGGTGTGAAGAGAGTTGGTTATGTACTCTGGAATTACGCCGGCAGACTGGTTGGGGCAAATGTGCTGTTCCTTTTGTGCTGTATTCCAATCGTGACGATTCCGGCAGCTCTGTCAGCACTGAACCGTTATCTTTCGGCGATTTACCGGGTAGGATATGGTTTTTCCCTGGAGGATTACTGGAAAGAATTTAAGTCTGATATTCTGAAAAATCTTCCGGCGGGAGTGCTCACCGGCGCTCTGGGATTCTATTCCTGTTATCTGCTCAGTCTTGCTGGAAATTTTGGCAAGGGAACTACCCATGATGTGCTGATTGGGTGTGGGATTGGTGTAATGATCTTTGCCATACTTATTGGTGGATATTATTTTGTAATGTCCGCTATGTTAGACCTTGGCGTGGGGGTATTGCTGAAAAATACATTTCTCATTATGGTATTGGAATGGAAGCTGAGTATGGTGATCGTAATCACTGTGGTAATTGCCGGCGGAATTTTGCTGGCACTGGCACCATATTCTCTGTTTCTGCTGCTTACGATCGGCGTTTCTTTTCCGCAGATGGTGATATATGCCTGTGTGGACAGGGCCGTGGAGCGAAGGGTGCTGCAGCCCTTTGAAAAATTACAAAGTAGAAGAGCAGGGGAGTAGAGATGGCGATTGTGGCTGTGAATAAAATATGATAAGATTGTGATAGAAAGAATTAATAAAAAAACCGGAGGGAGAAGTTCCATGCCGACCATAAAAGAAATTGCAAAAGCCTGTAACGTATCAGTTGCGACTGTTTCCAATATTATAAATCATAAAGGCAGCGTTGGTGATGCCACCAGGGAGCGTGTAGAGAAGGTGATTCGCGAGATGAATTATACGCCTAATTATGTTGCCAAAAATCTGAAAACCAAAAACACCAGAAGTATCGGTGTTATTGCAGAAGATATGACAGTTTTTGCTCTTCCTGATATTATCGACGGCATTACGGAATACTGTGAGGAAGCTGATTACCAGATTCTTCTTGTAAATCTCCGTCTTTATAAGAAATTCCAGGATAATTATTACCGTGATAACCGTCACAAAGAAATTGTACGTCAGGAGTTCCAGAAGCTTCTGGCAAAGCAGGTCGAAGGAATTATTTATGTGGCTGCCCATGAGCGCCTGATCGATATTATCCCAGAGGATCTGCCCATTCCAACGGTAGTTGCTTATGGCTTTACTGGCAGTGGGAAAATCCCATCTGTAGTGGTGAAGGATATCAAAGGTGCCCATGATCTGGTCAGTTATATTGTTTCCAGAGGACACAGGAAAATTGGTGTTATCGCAGGTAAGAAGGAGAGTATTCATACCCAGTCCCGTCTGGAGGGCTACCAGAAGGCTTTGTTCGAAGGAGGGATTCTCTATGATCCGGATATGGTCACTTATGGTGACTGGGATCGGCAGAGTGGTTATGAGAACACAGATATCCTTTTGGAAAAGGGTGCAACAGCTATTTTCTGTATGAATGATTTCATGGCTGGTGGAACCTATGACCGTTTGGAAGAGCTTGGGCTTCATGCTGGGAAAGATGTGGCTGTGGCTGGCTATGATAACCGTGAAATGGCATGCTATGAAAAGCCGCCGCTTACTACCATGGCTCTTCCTCTTCATGATATTGGCTATAAAGCCTGTCAGATCATTATTGGGATTCTGACAAAAGAAGAAGTGGAGTTGGATAATGGAAATTGCTTTGTGGAGTGTATTCCTTGTATTCGGGAGTCGGTGAATGCGGTGGAGGCATAGAGAACGGTATTTGCTATTTAATGTGCTGAAAAGTTCTTCAGGAGGGACGCATTGTCCAAATGCGTCCGGAATAACGACCAGCACATTAAATAGCAACTTTTTTAAGAAATCGCAGCTTCAGCGAATGCAGTTGTAACCAGGTTTTCACAATCTGCCCTGTCAGATAATTCTCCTGCACTCTCCAGAATATCCTGCAAAAGTTCAAAACTATCTTTTTCGAATATCAGATTCTCTTTCCAGGTATCCTGCTCATAATAACGCTTGACAATTGTGGTAAGAGTATCCATATCTGTTTCCGGGAATTGAGGGGAAATCACTTGCGCAATTTCCTCAGGGGAATGGCTTTGTACATAGTCCATACCTTTTTGAAGGGCGTTTGTGAAGCTCTGGATAATCTGTGGGTTTTCGTTTAGAAAGCTGGTCTTTGCACTGTAAGAGGTATAGGGGACATAACCGGAATCCACGCCCAGAGAAGCCACTACATAACCTTTTCCTTCTCTTTCAAGGGCAGTTGCGGAAGGCTCAAATTCAACAGTAAAATCAGCCGACATGTCACCAGTAAATGCAGCAGCAGTGGAACCAAAATCAATACTCTGGTCAATTTCCAGATCTGTCATCGGATCAATATTATGATTCTTTAAAATGTACTCAAATACCATTTCTGGCATACCACCCTTACGACCACCAAGAACTCTCTTATCTCTCAGCTCATCCCATGTGAAATCCGGCATTTCTTCTCTTGCCACAAGGAAGTTTCCAGCCCTCTGGGTGAGCTGTGCGAAATTCACAACCGGATCAGTGGCACCTTCCTGATAAGCATAGATAGATGCCTCGGCACCCATAAATCCAATATCAGCTTCCCCGGAAATAACAGCAGTCATAGTCTTATCCGCACCAAATCCTGTGACAAGTGTCAGATCCAGCCCTTCCTCTGCGAAATACCCTTCTTCAATTGCCACATACTGCGGTGCATAGAAAATCGAATGTGCTACTTCGTTTAAGGTAACCTTTGTAAGCTCCTCTTTTGATTCTCCATTCTTTGCAGCAAAGACTGTGGCTGGCAGTGCAGTTACTGTAAGAATCACAGCTGCTGCCAGTGAAATCCATTTTTTATTTCTCATACAGTGACTCCTTTTTTGACTTCTGCTGTTAGGATATGCAAAATATGGGAAAGATGTTCGTAATAAGCATATTGCAAAGCTAAAAAAGAGGGTCGAGAAAAGTTATTTATCTGCCTCTTCTGATAAAATTTGTAACTGGATTTTTAACTTTCCTAACAGTTAAAAAATATGAAACGTACTTAACAACAATTCAATTGTGCTCATCTGTCAATTCTGCTATGCTTTAATCACAAAAGCTTTTGGAATTTTAACCGAATAAGCTGCGAAGCAGCATTCGGTTATGAGCAAGTAGCGAAGCGGACCTGGAATATCCGCTTGACTCAGGAGAAAAATATGATGAATATTGGAAATGTGATTAAAAAATATAGAAAAGAATTAGGTTACACGCAGGAAGAAATGGCAAACCGTCTGGGAGTAACCACTCCGGCGGTGAATAAGTGGGAAAACGGGAACTCCAATCCTGATATTGAATTGTTAGCGCCTATTGCAAGACTACTGCATATTTCCCTTGATACCCTTTTGTCTTTTCGCGAAAATCTGACTGACATTGAAATCGAAGAGCTGATCCACAAAATGGACAAAATGTTTTCTGAGGAAGGCTTTGAGAAGACCTATCAGTGGGCTGTAAATACTATAAAAGAATATCCAAACTGCAATCTGCTGATCTGGCAGCTGGCAGTAATGCTTGATTCGCGGCGGATCATTGGCATGTGCGAGAATCCTGACAGGTACGATGAGCAGATCAATTCCTGGTACGAAATGGCGCTCGGTGATAAAGAGGAAAGAATTCAGCACCATGCAGCTGATTCCCTGTTCGGCTTCTATTTGCGGAAAAAGAATTATGAAATGGCAGAAAAATATTTAAACTATTTTTCCAATTATGATCCCATGAAAAAGGTGAAGCAGGGACAGTTATATATGGAGCAGGGGAAAACAGAAGAGGCATTTGAAATGCTGGAAAAGGCTGTTTTTTCAGAGTATACCACTTTAAATATGGCTTTTGGAATCATGATTACTAAGGCTCTTGAGGAAAAAGACCATGGATACGCAAGGTTTCTGGCAGAGAAAATGAGTACATTAGCTTCAGGCTTTGATATGGGAAAATACAATGAATGTGCAGCAATGTTGAATGTTGTGACCGCCGAGAACAATGTGGAGGGCACTTTCCAGGTTGCAAAGCAATTGCTGAACAATGTGGACACCATAGGTGATTTTCAAAAATCCCAATTATACAAGCATATGAAATTCCGGGAAGTCGAAAATCCATATACGGAAGAAATGAAAAAAGAATTGCTGGAAGGCTTCAGAAACGCGGAAGAGTTTGCTTATATGAAAGAATATGAACCCTGGGAAAAATTGTTATCAGGGAATTAAAATTGTCACTTTCCTCAAAATGGTTGTATATAAATAAAGAACGATGTATAGTATATGCAAGGTTTTTTCTTTTATTCCAAATCAGGAACATGCTTATGTGGCAAACAGAGTATAGAAAGACATACGAGGAGTGACAGCAATGGAAACAATCACAAGAGACGAGGCTTTTGCATTATTAAAAAAATACAACAAGGATCCATTTCATATCCAGCATGCACTGACTGTGGAAGCGGTCATGAAATGGTATGCAAACGAACTGGGATATGGAGAGGATGCTGAATACTGGGGAATCGTAGGGCTTCTTCACGACATTGATTTCGAGCTTTATCCGGAAGAGCATTGCCTGAAAGCACCGGAAATGCTTCGCGAGGCAGGGGTAGGCGAGGATGTGATACATAGTGTGGTATCTCACGGATATGGAATAACTGTAGGCTGCGGTGTAACAATCGATGTAGCACCGGAACAGGAGATGGAAAAAGTGCTCTTTGCAGCAGACGAACTTACCGGATTGATCTGGGCAGCAGCATTAATGCGTCCGTCCAAGAGCACTAAGGATATGGAACTGAAATCCCTGAAGAAAAAGTACAAAAGCAAAGGTTTCGCAGCAGGCTGCTCCCGGGAAGTAATTGAGCGCGGTGCGCAGCAGCTTGGATGGGAACTGGAAAAACTGCTGACCATGACACTGCAGGCGATGGCAGCCAGTGAAGATACGATTAATGCGGAACTGGAAAATGCCTGAATACTTTTTGTAACCGAATGAATTGCTTTGCAGTATATCAGTCAACTATGGTATACTGCATCATTTCATAATGTAATCTGCATCCTTCAGTAATATCAAATGGAAGAAGTGCTCTTGCTACCAGCTTCAGTTCTTCTTCGGGAAGATCTGTCCTGCGCAGATGAGCGTAGTCGCCATCAATAGATTCTACAATATAATCACAAATTAACATAGGAATATTTCCTCCGGTTTGTATTATTTATATGCTTATAGAATACCACAGAGAAAAACGTTTTTCAAACACCAATTCAGGTGCTATAATAGAATTCATAGATGAAAAAATTATCAGTGAATAACATCAGAAAATGAGGTATCAAAAATGTCAGCATTAACAATCAGTCCGGAAGATGAAAAAAGAGTAAAAGGAATGGGCTTTTTGAATAACAGAGGAACCGATCTGTTTTCAGCAAGAGTTCTTACAACAAATGGAAAAGTAACTGCAGCACAGCATCGCTGTATGGCAGATGCAGCAGAAAAATTTGGCAGTGGTGAGATTCTGTATACCACCAGACTCTCTGTGGAAATTCCGGGAATTCCTTATGACAAGATTGAAGAATTTCAGAAATTTATAGCGAAAGAAGGCCTGGTAACAGGCGGAACAGGGGCAAAGGTACGTCCTGTAGTGTCCTGCAAAGGAACCACCTGTCAGTATGGACTTCTGGATTCCTACGCAATCTCTGCAGAAATCTACAAACGCTTTTATGAAGGCTACGGAGATGTGGCGCTGCCACATAAATTTAAGATTGCAGTAGGCGGATGTCCAAACAACTGTGTAAAGCCAAATTTGAATGATGTAGGCATTATCGGTCAGAGAATTCCGGAAGTGAACACAGACGTCTGTAAAGGCTGCAAAAAATGCGCCATCGAAGCGGCTTGTCCCAATAAAGTGGCAAAGGTCGTAGACGGGAAAATTCAGATTGATAAAGAAGCCTGCAAGCACTGCGGCCGCTGTGTTGGAAAATGTCCGTTCCACACCATTGAGGATGGCGCTTACGGCTATAAGATATACATAGGTGGCCGTTGGGGCAAGAAAGTGTCAATGGGAAAAGAGCTTGGAAAAATATTCACATCCAAAGAAGAAGCACTGGATGTAATTGAAAAGGCAATTCTTTTCTTCCGTGACAATGGAATAAAGGGAGAACGTTTTGCGGAGACTATTGAGAGAATCGGCTTTGAAAATGTGGAGAAGCAGCTGTTAGAGCAGCTGTGAAAAGACGTTACCCGGGAGAGTCATTACAATTTGTGGAAATGCTCTGCAAAGATAAAATAGAATTTGGAGGAAATAAACACCTATGAATACAAGAGAACAAATCCATGCATTATCTGAGAAAATGCTTGAAAATCTTGGAAAGCTGGTTGCTATTGATTCCCAGCTTGGCACCCCGTCAGAGGGAAAACCCTTCGGAGAAGGACCGGCAGAGGCACTTGAAATCGGGCTTGAAATTGCCAGAGAGCTTGGCTTTAAAACCGTAAATCTTGATAATTACTGTGGTTACGCCGAAATGGGAGAAGGCGAGGAAATTGTAGGTATTGCAGGTCATCTTGATATTGTACCTGTAGGTGGGGACTGGACCTACGATCCATTTAAGCTGACACGAGATGGCGACCATGTATACGGACGTGGAACTACAGATGACAAAGGACCTGTAATTGAAGCTCTCTATGCTATGAAGCTTCTGAAGGATTCCGGTGTGAAACTGAACAAAAGAGTCCGTCTGATCATGGGATGCAATGAGGAAACCGGTTCCAAATGTATGGCACATTATAATGAGGTAGAGGAAGAGTTATCCTGCGGCTTTACACCTGATGCAAATTTCCCATGTATTCATGGTGAAAAAGGCTATATGTCCATGATGGCATATTCCAAAAATACCAGAATTATCTCCATGAATGGTGGTTTTGTTTCTAACGCAGTATGTGATAACTGTACTACTGTGATTCCGGCAGGGGCTGGTCTTAAGGAGAAGCTGGAGCAGGTGCTTTCCGAAACAAAACTTCAGGAATATAGAGTTACAGAAGCCGAAAATCAGATCACCATTTATGCAAAAGGCGTACCGGCTCATGCCAGCACTCCAACCCTTGGCATCAACGCCGCAGGTGTTACCATGGAATGTCTTGCAAAGGCAGGCTTCGAAGATGATTTTGTTAAATTTTATAATCAGCACATTGGAACAGCCTGTGATGGCTCTGGTGTTGGTCTTAAAATTTCCGATGAGTTTGGTGAGCTGACCTTCTGCAATGGAATCGTAAAAACAGAGAATGGTGTGATTTCCTGCACCATCGACATCCGTGTACCTGTAACCTTCAAAAAGGATGATATTCTGAATCGTATAGAGGGTAATCTGGAAGATGAAAATGGCCGTATTGAGGTGGGGGAAATCGGTAATCCGTTGTTCTTCCCAAGAGAATCTCCGCTGGTAAATGCCCTGTACAAGGCTTATGTGGATGTGACTGGCGACACGGAGAACAAACCAATGGTAATTGGCGGTGGTACCTATGCCAAATCTCTGAAAAATATTATTGCATTTGGTCCGGAAAAGCTGGGTGTGGATTATCGTATTCACGGTGCAGATGAGTTCATTCTTGTTTCCGAGATGGAAGAGGCTGTGGAAGTGTATATGGAAGCAATTAAGAATTTGTTAGCAATTTAACCAAACCCAACAAGTTTAAATATAAAAATAAAAGAAGAAGTCCTCGAATGTTTCTGGCATCCGAGGGCTTTTTTACGTGATCAGGAAATTACTTTGTAATACTTCTTAAAAAAATGTCAATATCTGTATCAGAAATGACAATACCCGAATCGTTTTTTTATTGAAGAATGGCTATACGGCTGTCTGTATTGCCAGTCCACTGGCTTAGTTCGGTGCGTGTGCATTTCTGATCCCTTGCTATTACAGGATGATGAAAGACAGCGCACAGACTGCTTAAATTGTGGACTCCATATTGACTTGAAAAAACAGATATTTCTCGGTATTATTATTGGGAATATCTGTTTTTTTGTAAGAAAAATCGAAGAAAGATAATTTTTATACGGTTATGTCATTCGATGATAGCTGTTTAGAGGAAAAGGGAGAAATTTAAAATGAATGAAATTATAAAAAGTTTATATAATAGAAAATCCATGCGCGTATACGAAGAAAAGTCCATTCCGCAGGAGATGAAGAAGGTCATCCTTGAAGCCGCAGCCCAGGCGCCTACAGCAGGTTGTCAGCAACTTTATACTATTTTGGACATTACAGATGAAGAATTGAAAAAGGCTTTATCTGAGACCTGCGACTACCAGCCATTTATTGCGAAAGCACCTATGGTACTGGTATTCTGTGCTGACTGCAAGAAGTGGTATGATGCATATCTGGAAGCTGGCTGTGAGCCAAGAAAACCAGGTATAGGAGACCTTATGCTTGCGGTGACAGACACGGCAATTGCCGCACAAAATGCAGTTGTGGCAGCGGAGAGCTTTGGTATCGGTTCCTGCTACATTGGTGATATTATGGAAAATTATGAGAAACAAAGAAGACTTCTGAACCTGCCTAATTATGTTTTTCCAGCTGTTATGCTGGTATTTGGTTGGCCCACCCAGCAGCAAAAGAATCGCTCTAAACCCCAGAGATGTGCACAGGAACATATTGTCCATGAGAATACCTACCGCAGTATGGACGACACTGAACTTCGCGAAATGTTGAGTCACCAATACAAAAATTCCACCTTCGAAGACTGGTGCAAAGCCTTCTGCAAAAGAAAATATAATTCCGATTTTTCAAAAGAAATGACACGGTCGGTGGGGGAATATCTGAAGCAGTTTGAGTGAATATTGCAGTTTTTAGAATTACTTATATCAGGGAAAAGGAGAACAATAGGATGTTCAGAATTGGAATAGCAGAGGATGATCCCTCATTCCAGAAGACAATTTCCGAATATATTGAGCGTTACAAAAAAGAAACAAATATAGATATCCAGGCGTCTTTTTTTCAAGATGGAAATGAATTGGTATTTAAATACGAACCCATATATGATGTTCTTTTACTGGACATTGAAATGCCAAAAATGAATGGTATGGATGCTGCCAGAGAAATCCGAAAAAGGGATCAAAGAGTGCTGATTATATTTATAACCAACATGGCGCAATATGCAATCAATGGTTACGAAGTGGGTGCCTTGGACTTTGTCCTGAAGCCTATAAAATATTTTTCTTTTTCTATGAAACTGGAAAAAGCCCTGAAGTCTGTGAAAGGCCAGGAGTCTGTTAATATTCTGTTGGAATACAAAGACGGGATGAAAAAAGTGTCCTCCGATGAGATTGTTTATGCGGAGATTCGTGATCACTGGCTGCATATTTTTACGGTAGATGAAGAATATCAGCTTCTTTCTACCATGAAAGAATTTGCGGCAAAATTGGCAGACTATCATTTTATTTGCTGTAGCAGTTCCTTTTGCATTAACATGAAATACGTCACAGATTTTCAAAAGGATATTATAACCTTGAATGATAAAACAGAATTAAAAGTCAGCCGATCGAAGAAAAAAGAGGTAAAAAAGGCATTACTTGATTATTACAAAGGAGGGCTGCGCTGATGGTATCAGAAATTTTATCCCAAATTCCCATATACATAGGACATGCATTTTTTTCAATCAACGTGTTCCCAATCATACTGTTATTTTCAATTGGCATTCAGAAAAGAAAACACTTTGCATGGCGAATTGTCCTTGGCTTTCTGATATCCGTATGTTGTTCTGCGCCCTTTTCTCATGGGCTTTTTACATACATCATGCAGTTTACCTTGTTTGTATTCAGCAGTTATTTTGCATACGAAATTTCCTGGAAAGAGGCTTTGTATAGCGTTACATGTGCCTATGCAGTACAGCATATCAGCTATTGTGTATATCTGATTTTGTTTCGACCAGTTCATGGAATACCGGTTTATGCACCGGCATATATTGTGTGTGCAGTGTGCATTGCACTTTTGCTGTACTGGTTTATCGGAAGAAAATTACCTGAAAATGGACATTATGATGTGGATATTCGTTTCTCTATGATGTCGTTTTTCCTTATTATCATGCTCGCTCTGGGGCTTAGTATTGCAGCAGATACCATGTTTAATGCAGAAGAAAATAATCTCTATTACCTATGTAAAGCATACGATCTGATTTGTTGTCTGTTTGTATTATGGGAACAGATGGATTACAAAAATAAATTGAATAAACAGAGAGAGCAGGATCTGGAAAAACAGGTTCGGCTGAAACAAAAGGAATTGTTCCGGCTGAGACAGGATGATGTGGAGCGGATCAATCTGATCTGCCATGATCTAAAAAAACAGCTGGAGCCACTGAAGCTTTTCTCAGATGAAGAACAGCAAAAAGCATACTATGAACAGGTGTGTAAAACTATCCAGTCTTATGATTCCCAAGTGGAAACCGGAAGTAAAGTTCTGGATACTTTGCTGTCCCAGAAAAGACTGGTATGCATGAAAAATAACATAGAATTAACCTGTGTGGCAGACGGGAAGAAAATGGATTTTATATCTGCTGTGGATTTATATACTATTCTTGGAAATGTAATTGACAACGCAATTGAGAGTGTACTTATGGTTTCTGACGAAGAGAAAAAAGTGATTTCCACATCTATTTGGACCAAGGGAAATCTGCTCCTTATTCAGATACAGAATTATATGGAAAACGAGAAAATAAACTTTTCAGAAGGGCTTCCTGTGACTACAAAAAATGCACATGATGGTCACGGATATGGGTTGAAAAGTGTGCGAAAATGTGTGGAAAAATATAATGGAAGTATGGATATTACAGCGGAAAATCACATGTTCAGCCTGACGATTATTATACCTGTCGCAAAATAAAGTGCAAATTACGAAATCTGGAATGCCTGTTACGAAATCTTAAAATATCCTTTTTGAGTATGTGTTAAGCTCCTGACCATGATGAACGCGCGGTCATGAAAAGCAAAAAACAATATTTATTGTTGATCAAATGGGAGGAAACATATGAAAATCAAGAAGGAAATCACCCGTGGTCTGGGTGCTGTTTCAGCTTGTCTGCTTACAGTTGTGTCCATAGGAACTCCTGTGGCAGAGGCCTATGAGGGCAGACTAAACACAGTGCTTGGCATTGAAACTACAAAGACAGTTTCGGATGAAGGCTTAGATGTTGATACAGATTATTATAAAAGCGATTATGGAACTGATATTTATGATGGAGATAAGCTGCAGCAGCTGGAGGATGATGCGGCAGCACAGGCAGTTGCAGAACAGGAAGAAGGTTCTGTTCTTTTGAAAAATGACAACAATGCACTTCCACTGGCGGCTGGAAGCAGCATTACACTTTTTGGACAAAATTCTATTGAGAGTACGGAAAGTGTAGCTGGAAGTACAGGTTTTGGCGGTCCGCAATCCTACTCAGGACCTTTTTACAGTTATCATTCTACGGCTAATTCTACCCAGGAACTGGTAACTTATCTTGGAGCAATGGAGTCCGTTTATGATGTTAATCAGACAATGGTAAAGGCTTATCAGGAGAGCGGTTATATGCGTGTAAAATCTGTTGACGATCCGCAGATTGGAGAAGCACCAGCAGATTTTTACACAGAAAATCTGAAAAATAGCTGGCAGGATCAGTATAATGATGCAGCTGTTGTTATGCTTACAAGACAGGCAAGTGAGGATTGTGACCTTCTTCTTGAAGATTCAGAGGGAATCAGTCAGCTGGCTCTTCATCAGGACGAAAAAGATCTTTTGAATATGCTGAAAGAACAGAAAGAGCAGGGCGTATTTAAGAAAATTATTCTTCTTGTAAATTCTAACTGGGCTATGGAGCTTGGAGACCTGGATGATTATGATGTGGATGCATGCCTGTGGATTGGTTCCCCTGGTATTGTTGGATTTACAGGTGTTGTAAATCTGCTTCAAGGAGAGGCGAACCCATCTGGAAAACTGGTTGATACCTATGCGAAAAATTCCCTGTCAGCTCCGGCTATCACCTATGCACAGATGAAAAATACGCCAGAGTGGGCGAATCTGGATGAGGTTCTGGAATATTGTTCAGACAGCGATCAGTATGTTTCCAACTATCTGATCTATGCAGAGGATATTTATGTAGGATATAAATATTATGAAACCCGTTATGAGGATACCGTACTTGGAAACGGAAATGCAGACAGTATAGTTGGTTCCTCAACTGGAAAAGCATGGAATTATAATGACGAAATCGCTTATCCATTTGGCTATGGACTTTCCTACACAACCTTTTCCCAGACCCTTGATGGTGTAGAGTATGACGAAACAACAGATACTTACAACGTAAAAGTTACCGTGACAAATACTGGTGATACAGCTGGAAAATCTGTTGCAGAAGTCTATGCACAGACCCCATATGGGGATTATGAAAAAGAGAACAATGTGGAGAAATCTGCAGTCCAGGTTGTGGGCTTTGATAAGACAGATATCCTGGCGCCAGGTGCTTCTGAGACACTGGAAATTCCAGTAGAAAGATATCTCCTTGCAAGCTACGATTACACCAATGCCAAAGGCTATATTTTAAGCGAAGGCGATTATTACTTTGCCATCGGCGATGATGCACACGATGCCCTGAACAATATTCTTGCTGCAAAAGGTGCCAAGGGAATGACAGATGCATTGGGCGAGAAGGCTAAAGGAGATGCAGAGAAAGCATACTCCTGGAACAATGCAAAACTGGATACAGAGTCCTATAAAATGTCCCGCTATTCTGATATGGAAGTAACAAACCAGTTCGACGATGCCAATTTAAATAACCTTGGAACAGACACTGTAACTTATCTTTCCAGAAGTGACTGGGAGGGAACATATCCAGCAGAGCAGGTTTCTGTAACTGCAACTGAGGATATGATGAAAACTTTAAATGGTGATCTTTATACAGAACCAGAAGATGCACCATCTGTAGATGATTTTACCCAGGGAGTAGATGCTGGCATTAACTTTGTTGCAATGAAAGATGTAGATTACGATGACGATGCCACATGGGATAAATTCCTTGACCAGCTCACGGTAGAAGAAATGGCTTCTATTCTCCCTGACCAGAACGGTTCTGTACTAGTTGAGAGTATTGCAATGCCGTCTACCTACCGTGGGGATGATATGGACTGTTTGGAGCAGGTAACTTTCAAACTTACTGGAAAATCCGGTATTGTATGGCCTTCCACCGTTGTTATGACCTGCACCTGGAATAAAGATGATGTTGCGAAACGAAGCAGCATGACTGCAAATGAAGCTTATTTTATGGGCGCAACAGAAATCTGGTCTGGCGGCCCGAACTGCCATCGTACACAGTTTAACGGACGAGCTTCTGCTTACTATTCTGAAGATGGAAACATGGGATATCTGGTAGGAACTGTTGTTGCTGAAAACGTTCAGAAATATGGAATTATCCTTGGCTATAAACACATGGTTGTAAACGACCAGGAAGCACATCGTGAGAGTGCGGCAACCTTTACCAATGAACAGGCTCTTCGTGAGCAGTATCTGCGAGCTTTTGAGGGAGCCTATACAAAAGGCGGCGCAATGGGTTGTATGACAGCATTTAACAGAATCGGCTGCACTTACTGCGGAAGTTCCTCAGCACTTCTTACAACTGTTATGAGAGGAGAATGGGCTTACAAAGGACATGTTACTTCTGATGCGGTTGTAAATATGGATTACAAGAAACATTATACTTCTAACATTACAGCAGGACTTGACTACTGGTGCTGGGATATGGCAGGATTCGGAGCTTCCGATGATTCTTCTGTAGTGCTCAGTAAAGACATGGTTACGGAAGCCATCGAAAATGGTGACGGTTACATGCTTCAGACTCTGCGTAATGCAACCAAGCACAATGTTTATGCACAGGTTCATTCTATCCTGATTAATGGACTGGATGAAACCTCTCATGTAGTACATATTACTCCATGGTGGAAAACAGCTTTGAAAGCGGCAACAATTGGATTTGGAACAATTACTATACTGTTTATTGTACTTTACTATCTGGAAATGCTGGTTTGGAGTAAAAAGAGAGGAGAAAATGCATAATGAATATCAAAGATAAGATATTAGGAAAAAGAATCAGCGGCATTTTTAATGCATTAAATATTCTGCTCGGCCTGTTCTGCATTATTTATTACAGTATCAACGCAAACCGTGTAAATGAGTTTAATAAAGCTGTTGATTTTTATCTTGTACTGGCCATTATGTGCTGTGGGATTTACGTATTTGCAGATTATGTGATTGCGGATATTTTCAATCTGATTGCAGTTGTGTTTATTACACTTTCCATTGGAAAAATGATCGTAAACAGTATCAACACTTTTGCAGATGCCTTGAACGGAATTTCCATGTTCGGTTCTTCTGGTGTGATCGGTTATATTATTGTGACAGCGGTGGTTATGGTTATCATGCTGGTGCTGGAAATCGTATCCTGTTTCCTGAGCAGAGAGAAAAAGAATGCAATGAAGGTGGTTGTTTCTGAAAAATAATTTCAGAAGTGTAAAACTTAATTATAAAAAAATCCGACAGAACAGGTATGAAAATACCATCTGTCGGATCTTTTTTATCTATTTGTAGTTCTTAACAAACTATGTTCGCAAATATACTGGAACACAAAATAAAAAATAATTCCCTTTGAAACGGTGGAAAGTGTCAGTGCCCACCAGATTCCATTCAGTCCCAGTGCAGTGTTTGACAGAACCAGTGCAAGGGGGATTCGTATAACAGTCAGGCCAACGCTGATCAGACTGCAAAGCTGTGTCCGTCCAAGACCAGACAGGGCACCCACAGTCATCATTTCCACGCTGAGAAAAATTTCGGAAAATCCGATGATTCGCAGGTAATCAACGGAAAGACGGATAACTTCCTCCTCGTGGAAAAAGAGCACAGAAATCTGCCGCGGGAAAAATACAAAGGCAATAGTGATCAGTGCAGCCCAGCATATCAGAAGCCGAATGGAAATATGGTATCCTGATTTGATTCGGTCTTTTTTTCCTGCTCCGTAGTTCTGCCCCATGAAAGCGTTCAGGGCGGAGCCAAAACCATCAGCTGTGTTCCAGGAAAGGGACTCAATCTGTCCGCCTACACGCTGTACGGCAATAGCACCGTCCCCGAATCCGGAAACCATTCGGGTGAGTATCATGGAGATGATACAGTAAAGGCTTCCTTGAAGCGCAGTGGGGGTTCCAATGCGAAAGACTCCTTTTAAACAGGCAATATCCGGTCGTGAAAGCAGACGGATTTTGTGTAGTACATTGGCTTCACCGTGGTCACGGAGAATTTCTGTAACAAGGATCAGCAGAACTATAATCTGTGCAGTAACAGTTGCAACTGCTGCTCCTACAACTTCTAATCTGGGAAATGGTCCTACACCAAGAACAAGAAGCGGATCAAGGATCATATTCAGTATCAGACCAAAGAAGTTTGCCTTCAATGGTGTTTTGGAATCGCCCTGGGCTGTGAAAAGACCTGTCAGCACCTGGGAAAGGAAGGAAAACAGGATTAGTCCGCAGGTAATCCGCATATAAATTCTGGCACTGTTGTAAGTTTCTGCATCATTTAATGCAAAGAACTGCAGCAGCGGATTCGTAAATAATATACTGATCAATGTAACAAAAAGAGAGAATAGTATGGTAAGCTGCAGAGCTGCCTGTGCAAAGCCTGCGGCAGCCTTCTGATCACCTCTTCCAAGGGAATGCGCCATGTTTACCTGTCCTCCCATTCTTGCCAGGGAAGAAAGTCCCTGGGAGAGCCAGACGTACATACCTCCCACGCCCACACCCGCCACTGCTTTAGAGCCCAGCATTCCTATCCATGCCATATCTGTAATGTTGTAGGCGGTAGACAGGAAGGAAGAAGCCATGATTGGCAGTGCCAGCTCAGACAAAGTCCGTAAAATAGGACCGGAGGTGAGATTTAATTGTTTCTTTTTCATTTTAGATCTCCTGAAAATAGTAAAGTATCATTATTATACCATAGAAAACGCATTTTAAGAAGATGAAATATGACTTGAAAATACTCTAAAGCCTGTTTGAAAAAGTCTAGAGCGTGTTTGAAAAAGGCTTTCTGCAAGATGTGCGTCACAATTTGTGGGAGATTTTGTCCGGATGAAGGCGCCGTAGCGGGCTACGGCAACTGAATTCAGGCAAAATATACCGCAAAGTGGGGCGTGCAGATTGCGGGAATGATTTTTCAAACACGCTCTAATGTGAAAAAAATATGAAATTATGTTCCATACCTTGACTTTTAAAAGAATGAATGTTATATTACAAATAGAACAAAAATAAAAGTTATTTCCCGTGGATGTTCGGGAGATGGACAACAGCATTCCCCGGAAGAGATTCCGGGGAATTTGTAGATACTGAATAGTTACAATAAATTGACATTACTGTATTCAGAAAATATATTACAAAGTATATGGATGAAAGCTGTGGGCAGTAATGAATTTATTTCGCAATATGAGGAGTCAGAGGTGACCAGTATGGGAGCAAAGAGAGATTATTATGAAGTGCTGGGAATCAGTCGCAGCGCGGATAAAGATGCTATAAAGAAAGCTTATCGTAAGATGGCAAAGAAATACCATCCGGATTCAAACGCGGGAAATCCGGATGCTGAAGAAAAGTTTAAGGAAGTCACAGAAGCATATAATGTGCTCAGTGACCCTGAGAAGAAAAAACTCTATGATCAGTTCGGTCATGCAGCATTTGAAGAAGGTGCTGGCGGTGCCGGATATGGTGAAGGTGGCTTTAATAGAAACGGCGGCTTTGACGGCTCTGGATTCAGTGGCTTTGGCGGTTTTGGAAATAGTCATAGCGGTGCTTATAGAAGTCCGGATGGCAGCTATCAGGAATTTCATTTCGAAGGTGGTGACATGGACGATATTCTGAAGAATCTGTTTGGAGGAGGCTTCGGAGGAGGAAGCAATTCTGAAAAGGCTGGTTCCGCACACGGATTTGGAGGAAGCGGTTTTGGTCACTCTGGTTTTGAAAACGGCTCTTTTAGAAGCGGATTTAATGGTAGTTTCGGCAGTGGAGGTTTTGATGGTACCGGTTATGGAGATGGCTTTGGAAACAGCTGCAATAGCGGCTTTAGTGGCAGTCACCAGCAGAAAGGCCAGGACCTGAACGCAGAAATTTCCATCAGCTTCAACGAGGCAGCATTTGGTTGCGACAAGCTGATTAATCTTTCTGGTGCAGACGGCAGTGGAAAACAGACTCTGAAAGTTCACATTCCTGCCGGAATTGACAACGGCAAGAGTATCCGTCTGAGAGGCAAAGGAAATCCAGGTTACGGAGGTGCTCCCGCAGGGGATCTTCTTCTGAAGGTTCATGTAGGCGAGCGCCCTGGCTTTGAGCGAAAAGGCACCGACGTTTACACCACCGTAAATGTGCCGTTCATCACAGCTGCTCTGGGCGGTGAGGCAAAAGTCCAGACCCTGAATGGCCAGGTAATGTGCCGTATCCCGGAAGGCACACAGTCTGGCAGCAAGATCCGTCTGAAAGGAAAAGGTATCCAGGCAATGGGAAAAGCTGGAGTCTACGGTGATCTGTACGTAACCGTCCAGGTTCAGGTACCGAGAAATTTAAGCGAGGAATCCAAACGGAGACTTCGTGAATTTGATACCAGTACCAGAATGGCTGGTACAAGAGGAAGTCGAACAGCGTAAAATTGCCTGCTATTAAATAACTATTTATTAAATAAGCGAAAGGTACAATATAGCTTACATGTATAAAATTTGGTTTGCTAAATCTAAGCTGAATGCATGTAAGCAGTTTGTTTCTATGTCTTGATCATAATCCGAAATCGGACTAAATCTATTAAAAAAGGTCCGATTTCGGATTTTTTGTGCTGCTTTACAGATCGGGAAAGCAAAAAGGAGAGAAAACGCATATGGCAGAAGCTCTGGGATTGACCGGTTCTGTGTCCTGTCTGGTGAAGAATAAAAAGAAATATCATTATTATTAGAAAAAACACTATATTTCTTGAAAAAATGATATTGATTTAAGTACATGAATTGTGGCATGATATAAACATGTATGTTAAACTGTAATAAGTGTAACAATATATGCTAAAGTATGATGCTTTTGAACAGGGAGGAAAAAATGGGAAATCAGAGAGAATGTGGCGTGCTGCTTCCAATCAGTAGTCTGCCTTCAAAATACGGAATTGGATGTTTTTCAAAAAGTGCCTATGAGTTTGTGGATCAGTTGAAGGCAGCCGGACAGGGCTGTTGGCAGATTCTGCCCCTTGGACCAACCAGCTACGGTGATTCACCTTATCAGTCTTTTTCCACCTTTGCAGGAAATCCTTATTTTATCAGTCTGGAAGACCTGATCGAAGAGGGAGTGCTTACGGAAAAAGAGTGTGATGCTGTGGATTTCGGTTCCAGGGAAGATGATGTGGATTATGAGAAAATTTACAAAGGACGATACAAACTTCTTCGTAAAGCCTATGAGAGAAGCGATATTTCCAAAAATCCTGACTTTGTAAGATTCCAGCAGGAGCAGGCGCATTGGCTTGGCGATTATGCACTTTTTATGGCGGTGAAGGATCGTTTTGAGGGAATTCCGTGGACAGAATGGGCGGAGGACATCCGTCTTCGCTGGAATAATGCACTGGATTATTACAGAAAAGAACTGTATTTTGAAATTGAATTCCAGGAGTATATGCAGTTCAAATTTTATGAACAGTGGGCGAAACTGAAAGCGTATGCAAACAGAAGAGGAATTCGTATTATCGGAGATATTCCGATCTATGTTGCCATGGACAGCGCAGATACCTGGGCAAATCCAGGACTTTTCAAACTGGATGAAAATAACGAGCCTACACAGGTAGCCGGATGTCCGCCAGATGGATTTTCTGCAACAGGACAGCTTTGGGGAAATCCGCTGTACAGATGGGATGTGCATAAAAATACCGGATTCGAGTGGTGGATCAAACGTCTGGCACATTGCTTTAATATGTATGATGTTGTCCGCATTGATCATTTCCGTGGATTTGATGAATATTATGCGATTCCATATGGTGATAAGGATGCAAAACGCGGCTGGTGGGAAAAAGGACCTGGAATGGATCTTTTCCGTACCGTTTCCTATCGGTTGGGACACAAGGACATTATTGCTGAGGACCTTGGTTTCATGACTGATTCTGTGAAGCGTCTTGTGGAGGAGAGTGGTTATCCAAACATGAAGGTAATCGAGTTTGCCTTTGATGAGCGGGATACTGGAAATGCCAGTGATTATCTGCCTCATAACTACACAAATAACTGTGTGGTTTATACCGGAACCCACGACAATGAGACACTGCTTGGCTGGTATGGGGATATTACTCCTGAGGAGCGTCATATGGTTCGGGAATATCTGTGGAACTTCCACGATGATGAGAAAGGCATCTGCCGGAATATGATCCGTCTGGTTATGGGAAGTGTAGCCGGAAGATGTATTATTCCGATTCAGGATTATCTGCAGCTTGATAATTCAGCCCGCATTAATCAGCCATCCACTCTGGGAACAAACTGGAAGTGGCGCCTGAAAGAAGGACAGTTCAGCAAAGAATTGCAGAAGGAAATGCTGACTCTGGCGACCAGATTCGGAAGGAAAAACTGGACCCCGGATCCGTTGGAAGAGAAAATGGAATAAATTTAATATTTAATCAGTTGTTGCATAAAAAAAGGTAGAAGAGTAAAATTGAGGGCAAGGGTGTTTGCCCTCAATTTTGTATATACGGAGAGCTGAAAAGTTCGTGCTTTTCATAAAAAACATGAGGAGGAAACTAAGTTGGAAATTGAGAGAAAGTTTCTCATTAAGAGAGAAAACCTTCCGGAAAACCTGGAGCAGTATCCAAGCAAGGTAATTGAGCAGGGCTATCTGTGCACAGAGCCGGTAGTGCGGATCCGCAAATCTAATGACAATTACTATCTGACTTATAAATCAAAGGGACTGCTGGCAAGAGAGGAATACAATCTGCCGCTGACAAAAGAAGCTTATGAGCACTTAAAACCCAAAGCAGACGGAATCGTGATCTCCAAGGTACGTTATGTGATTCCTGAGAAAGACGGTTTATCCATTGAACTGGACGTATTCAAAGCCCCCTACGAAGGTCTTCTCCTGGCAGAAGTGGAATTCCCCACCGAAGAAGCTGCCCACGCTTACCAGCCGCCAAAGTGGTTCGGGGAGGATGTGACGTATTCCACAGAGTATCACAACAGTACCTTAAGTAAAGGGAAAAAGAGATAAAATTTTTATTTTATAATGAACCTTAACTAGAGCCTGTTTGAAAAATCATTCCCGCAATCTGCACGCCCCACTTTGCGGTATATTTTGCCCGAATTCGGTTGCCGTAGCCCGCTACGGCGCCCTCATCCGGGCAAAATCTCCCACAAATCGTGACGCACATCTTGCAGAAAGCCTTTTTCAAACACGCTCTAAACAACGACCTACATGAAAGGAGCAGAAGATATGAAAATCGGATTTATCGGATGTGGAAATATGGGTTCTGCAATGATCGGTGGAATCCTGAAAAATGGTGTGTTTGAAAAAAATGAGATTATTGTTTCAAATCTCACAGAAGAAGGAAGCAGAAGAAGTCAGGAAAAACTTGGAGTTGTGACAACTCTGGATAATTGTGAAGTTGTGAAAAATGCAAATATTGTTATATTAGCAGTAAAGCCTCAATTCTATGAGGAGGTAATCGGTGAAATTAAAAATTTCCTGACACCACAGCATATGATCGTAGGAATTGCGCCCGGTAAAACTCTTGCATGGCTGGAAGAAAAATGTGAGCAGCCGTTAAAGGTGGTACGTCTTATGCCGAATACCCCGGCACAGGTAGGGGCAGGAATGACAGGTGCCTGTGTCAATGATCGGGTAACAGAAGAGGATCTGGATCAGATTCTTGCCATTACAAACAGCTTCGGTCGCACAGAGGTGGTACCTGAAAGACTGATGGACGCAGTCAGCGCAGTCAGTGGGTGCTCTCCGGCTTATGTATTTATGTTTATTGAAGCAATGGCAGATGCCGCTGTGGCACAGGGAATGCCAAGAAAACAGGCCTATCAGTTTGCTGCCCAGGCTGTACTTGGAAGTGCGAAGCTGCTTCTGGAGACAGGCATGCATCCGGGAGAACTGAAGGATATGGTATGCTCCCCGGCAGGAACGACCATTGAGGGTGTGCGTATCCTGGAAAAAAATGGTTTCCGCAGTGCTGTGTTTGAAGCATTGCAGGGAGCTGCTGATAAAGGAAAGAAAATGTGAGCTTTGCCTACAAAAAACACCTCGCGGAATATTACCAGTGAGCAGTAACTATAAGTAAATAATTGTGAAAATGAATCAGGAGGTTCCACTATGAGCAAAAAAGTATACATCTTCCTCGCCGACGGTTTTGAAGACATTGAAGGCTTAACTGTAGTTGATCTTATGCGAAGAGCAGGAATCACTATTACAACCGTTTCTATTAAAAACACCAAACAGATCACCACAGCCCATGGAATTACCATGCTGACCGATACCACCTTCCGTGAGGCGGATTTCTCCGACGCAGACATGCTGGTTCTCCCGGGCGGACAACCTGGAACCACTTATCTTGGAGGATTCGAGCCACTTACCGATCTGGTTAAAAGCTTCTATAATAATGGAGGTAAGATCGCAGCCATCTGCGCGGCACCTACTGTTTTTGCAGAAATCGGACTTTTACATGGAAAGAAGGCCACTGCATACCCGGCCTGCATGGACGGTCTTGGAGATGCTGTGAAGTCTGAAGAAAAGGTTGTAATTGATGGAAATATTACTACAAGCCGTGGACTTGGAACTGCAATTGACTTTTCCCTTTCCCTGATTTCCCAGCTCCTTGGACAGGAAAAAGCAGACCAGATTGCAGAATCCGTAGTTTATAAGTAGGAAATATTATAAAAAACCCTAATTTTTTAGGAATAACAGGGAAAACCATAAAAAACACTGGCGTTTTTAATTTGGTTGTGCTATACTTCTACAATGACTGTAATAATAGGGGGAAACCCTGCGCATTTATAACCGCAGAAGGATCGCAGTGACAGGAACTTGTTTTGGACTTTCCGGTTATCATCTGCGGTATCATTATTAAGAAATGGACAATGTCAATGCATTGGACCTGACATTTTACCTGAGAATATTAAGGAGGAACACGAAAATGAGTTTACAGGTGGAGAAATTAGAGAAAAACATGGCGAAGCTTACCATCGAAGTTTCCGCTGAAGATTTAGACAAAGCAATGGAGAAAGCTTACCAGAAACAGAAAAGCAGAATCAGCCTTCCAGGATTCCGTAAAGGAAAAGCTCCGAGAAAGATGATCGAGAGCATGTATGGCAAGGGTGTATTCATGGAAGACGCTGTTAATTCTCTTGTACCACAGGAGTATACAAAAGCTCTTGGCGAGTGCGATCTTGAGATTGTTTCCCAGCCGGAGATCAATGTTACACAGATGGAGCCTGGTAAAGCTCTTATCTTCACAGCTGATGTAGCTGTGAAACCAGAGGTTACTCTTGGAGATTACAAGGGTGTAGAGGTTCCGAAGTCTGAGATCGCTGTAACAGACGAGGAAGTTGACGCTGAGGTTAAGAAAGAGCAGGATAAGAATGCAAGAACAGTTGCAGTTGAGGATCGTGCAGCTGCAAACGGCGATATCACAACAATCGATTTCGAAGGATTTGTTGATGGTGTTGCATTTGACGGCGGTAAAGGAACTGACTACGCACTTACACTTGGTTCCGGTACATTTATCCCGGGATTCGAGGATCAGCTTGTTGGAGCAAACACTGGTGACCATGTAGAAGTTAAGGTTACTTTCCCAGAGGAATATCAGGCAAAAGAGCTTGCTGGCAAGGAAGCTGTATTCCAGTGTGACGTTAAGAAGATTGAGACCAAAGAGGTTCCGGAGCTTGACGATGAGTTTGCGAAAGACGTATCTGAATTTGATACTCTTGCTGAGTACAAAGAAGATGTTAAGAAGAAACTGACAGAGAAGAAAGAGAAAGAAGCAAGAACTGCAAAAGAGAACGCTGCAGTAGATAAAGCAATCGAGAATGCACAGATGGATATTCCGGAGCTTATGACAAAGACAGAGTGCCGTCAGATGATGGACGATTTCTCCAGAAGAATGCAGCAGCAGGGATTATCCATGGAGCAGTACTTCCAGTTCACAGGCCAGAGCATGGACAAGATGATGGAAGACATGAAGCCACAGGCTCTCAAGAGAATCCAGACAAGACTGGTTCTTGAGAAAGTAGCTGAGGCTGAGAACATCCAGCCATCTGAAGAAGAGATCACAGAAGAAATCCAGAAGATGGCAGATGCTTACAAGATGGAAGCTGACAAGATCAGAGAAGCTATCGGTGAGAGCGGACTTGAGCAGATGAAGAAAGATATGGCTGTTCAGAAGGCTGTTACTGTTATCGCTGATGCAGCAGTTGAAGTTGAGAAAGCAGCAGACGCTGAATAATCAGCAGGCAGATAACTGCACATCCCAAGAGGGAAAAATTATTTTGTTATGAAAGCGCTCTCTCTGGCGCATTATAATGCAGACCAGGTGGAGCGCATCTGATAAGAAAAGAGGGAATATATGAGTTTAGTGCCTTATGTCATTGAGCAGACAAGCAGAGGGGAGAGAAGCTACGACATCTATTCAAGGCTTCTGAAGGACAGAATCATTTTCCTGGGAGAGGAAGTAAACGATGTAAGTGCCAGCCTGGTAGTTGCTGAGTTGCTTTTTCTGGAAGCAGAGGATCCTGGAAAGGATATCCAGCTTTATATCAACAGCCCGGGTGGTTCCGTGACAGCTGGTATGGCTATCTACGATACCATGCAGTATATCAAGTGCGACGTTTCCACTATTTGTCTGGGAATGGCTGCCAGCATGGGAGCATTCCTTCTTGCTGGTGGTACAAAGGGTAAGAGATTTGCACTGCCGAATTCTACGATCATGATCCATCAGCCATCTGGCGGAGCCCAGGGACAGGCTACTGAGATCCAGATCGTGGCAGATCACATTGCCAAGACAAAGAGAACATTAAATGAAATTCTGGCTGCAAACACCGGACAGCCTCTTGAGGTAGTAGAGAAAGATACAGACCGTGACAATTACATGTCCGCAGAGGAAGCATTGGCTTATGGTCTGATCGATGGTGTTGTAACCCACAAATAGGGAAAAACTGTAACTGGATAACCGAGTGTACACTGATGAAGATGTAGTATATTTGTGTATTTCCAGTATAAACTTTCCCGCCTAAACTGAAAACAAAAGAAATCCCCCTGGAGCTTTTAGAACTCTAATAGCCGGAGTTTTCTTTTGCATGCTACTGTAAGAAAAGACTCCTGAACTAACAGGAGTCTTATCTTGTAAAATGGGATAATTTTGTAAAATAGGTATATTTTACAGAATAATTTCAAATTTTAAGAAATAAAGAAAACTTTTTTCAGAATAGCTCTGAATAAGGTTGCTTTATTTAAAAGAAAGGAAAAGTTAAAGATTCATGGCTGAGAAGATAAGAGAAGGAAAAGTAAGATGTTCCTTTTGCCAGAAAACCGAGGATCAGGTCCGCAAATTAATCGCCGGACCGGATGGGGCCTACATCTGCGATGAGTGTGTAGGTATCTGCTCGGAAATCATGGAGGAAGAATTTGGAGGATACGATCAGGAAGATATTCTTGGATCTGAGATCAATCTGATGAAACCAGAGGAAATCCATGCAATTCTGGACGACTATGTAATCGGACAGGATGAGGCCAAGAAAGCACTTTCTGTTGCTGTATACAATCATTACAAACGTGTTACTGCTTCAAGAAATCTGGATGTAGAGCTTCAGAAGAGCAACATCCTTATGCTTGGACCAACTGGTTCCGGTAAGACACTTCTTGCCCAGACACTGGCAAGACTTCTGAATGTACCGTTTGCCATTGCAGACGCCACTACCCTGACAGAGGCAGGATATGTAGGTGAAGATGTTGAGAATATTCTTCTGAAGATCATCCAGGCTGCTGATTATGATATTGACAGAGCGCAGTACGGAATTATTTATATAGATGAGATCGACAAGATCACACGTAAATCCGAGAATGTTTCCATCACTCGTGATGTTTCCGGAGAGGGTGTACAGCAGGCACTTCTGAAAATTCTGGAAGGCACTGTTGCAAGTGTTCCTCCTCAGGGTGGAAGAAAGCATCCGCATCAGGAATTCATCCAGATTGATACTACAAATATTCTGTTTATCTGCGGCGGTGCCTTTGACGGTCTGGAGAAGATCATTGAGGGAAGACAGGATACCAAGGCAATTGGCTTTGGCGCAGAAGTCGCTTCCAAAGAGGAACAGAATGTTGGTGAACTGTTCAAGCAGGTAATGCCTGAGGACCTGATCCGTTATGGACTGATTCCGGAGTTTGTAGGACGTGTGCCTGTAGTGGTAACCTTAGACGGACTTGATGAGAACGCACTTCTTCGCATCCTTCAGGAGCCGAAGAACGCACTGACCAAGCAGTACCATAAACTGTTTGAACTTGATGGAGTAGAGCTTGATTTTGAAGATGAAGCACTTCGCGTTATGGCGAGAAAGTCCATGGAACGCAAAACCGGAGCCAGAGGACTTCGTGCGATCATGGAGAGCACTCTTATGGATCTGATGTATAAGACTCCGTCTGACGATACCATTCGTAAATGCATTATTACAAAAGAAGCTGTAGAGGGAACTGGTGAACCTCAGATCGTTCATGGGGAAGCTCCTGCGCAGCCGGTGAATCCGGCAAATACAGGCAGAAGAAGCCAGCGTGCACACAAAAAGGGTACTCCGGAAACAGCCTGATGAAGGGATTTGACTACAAATGAGTGAGCCAATCAATGTACTTCCTGCCCTTGCCCTTCGCGGAACTACCATTCTTCCGGGAATGATCATTCATTTCGATGTAAGCAGGGAACGTTCCAAAAAGGCAATCGAAGCGGCAATGTTTCAGGATCAGAAGATCTTTCTGGTAACCCAGAAGGATCCCCAGATTGAAGATCCTGGATTTGTACAGCTGTTTCAGGTAGGAACTATTGCATATATTAAGCAGGTTGTGAAACTTCCTGACAACCTGCTGCGTGTTCTTGTTGAGGGAAAAAGAAGGGCAGAACTTCTTGGCCTGGAACAGGAGACACCATATTTAAGAGCAGAGACTGTTCTTGTTAATGAGGAAGAAGAGGAACTGCCTCAGGCGATGCTGGAGGCAATGTACAGAAGTATCAGGGAGCTGTTCCAAACTTATTGCGCTAAGGGTGGAAAGATTGGAAAAGAACTGGCTGCCCAGATCATGAATATAGAGAAAGCACCGGAGCTGATCGACCAGATCGTAATTAATCTGCCTCTTTCCTGGCAGAGCAAACAGAAGCTTCTGGAGGCAGCCAGACTGACAGACAGATATGAGCTTCTTGGTGCCATTTTGAGCAATGAGATCAATGTGCTGGATATCAGCCATGACCTTCAGCAGAAACTGAAAAAGCGTGTAGATAAAAACCAGCGTGAATATATTTTGAGAGAACAGTTGAAACTGATACGGGAGGAGCTTGGCGAGGACAATACTGCTGATGAGGCTGAGGAGTTCCGAAGAAAAGCCAAAGAGCTTACTGCTTCCCAGGAAGTAAAGGATCGTATTTTCAAAGAAATCGGCCGCTTTAAAATCACCAGCACCAATGCCGCTGAGAGCAGCATTCTGCGGGGATATATTGAGACACTTCTTTCCCTTCCGTGGGATAAGTGCTCTGAAGATTCTGAAAACCTGAAGGCAGCCTGGAAGATTCTTGAAGAAGGTCATTATGGTCTGAAAGATGTAAAAGAGCGTATTATGGAATTCCTGTCTGTACGTAAGCTGACACATAAAGGAAAATCTCCTATACTTTGCCTTGTGGGACCTCCTGGAACCGGTAAGACTTCTATTGCCAAATCTGTTGCAGAAGCCACTGGCAAGCGTTATGTCCGTATCTGTCTTGGTGGTGTGAAGGATGAAGCTGAGATCCGCGGACATAGAAAGACTTATGTGGGTGCTATGCCGGGAAGGATTACCGTTGCCCTTCAGCAGGCAAAGGTTGCCAATCCGCTTATGCTTCTGGACGAAATTGACAAGACGAGCAGTGATTACAAGGGAGATACTTCTTCTGCGCTTCTTGAGGTGTTGGATCCGGAGCAGAACAGTCATTTCAATGACCATTATGTGGAGCTTCCCCAGGATCTTTCAGAGGTGTTGTTTATTGCAACAGCCAACGATATTCAGGGAATCCCAAGACCGCTTCTTGACCGAATGGAGGTCATTGAGATCAGCGGTTATACGGAGAATGAGAAAGAGCACATTGCAAAGGAGCATCTGATTCCCAAGCAAATGGAAGCCAATGGAATTGAGAAAGGCAAACTTTCCATTCAGGGCGGCGCTCTTCGAAAAATCATCAATAATTATACGAAGGAAGCCGGTGTCCGCAATCTGGAACGTCTCATCGGTCAGATCTGTCGTAAGACAGCACGTCTGATCATGGAAGATGGCAAAGAGAAGGTAACGGTCACTGGCAAGAACCTTGAGAGCTTTCTGGGGCAGGAGAAATACAATTACCTGATGGCGAATAAAAAGGATGAGGTTGGTATCGCAAGAGGTCTTGCCTGGACACAGGTTGGCGGTGATACCCTTCAGATCGAAGTAAATATTATGCCGGGTAAAGGGGAATTTGTGCTTACCGGACAGCTTGGAGACGTGATGAAGGAGTCTGCAACAGCGGGCATCAGCTACATCCGCTCTGTAGCAGCCAGATATGGAATCAATCAGGAATTTTTCCAGGAAAATGACATTCACGTACATATTCCGGAAGGGGCAGTGCCAAAGGACGGTCCGTCAGCCGGAATTACCATGGCAACTGCAATGCTTTCTGCCATTATTGACAAGCCGGTAAGAGCGGATCTTGCCATGACTGGTGAGATCACCTTAAGAGGTCGTGTACTTCCAATCGGCGGACTGAAAGAGAAGCTTCTTGCAGCTAAGTACGCCAAGATTAAAGAAGTACTGGTTCCAAAGTCCAATAAACCGGATATCAAAGAACTGGATGAGGAGATCACAGACGGACTGAAGATCACGTTTGTGGAAAATATGAATGAAGTGCTGGAACGGGCACTTGCCTGAAATGAGAGGTAGGAAAAATGGTAATTAAAAATGTTTCACTGGATATCGTTTGTGGTATCACCAGCAAACTGCCAGACACAGGAAGACCTGAAATTGCTTTTGCAGGGAAATCCAATGTGGGAAAATCCTCCCTCATTAACGGTCTGCTGAACCGAAAAGCGCTGGCAAGAACAAGTTCCCAGCCGGGAAAAACACAGACTATCAATTTTTATAATGTAAATGATTTTATGTACCTTGTGGATCTTCCAGGTTATGGATATGCCAAGGTTCCGGAGACCGAGAAGGCGAAGTGGGGAAAAATGATCGAGCGTTATCTTCATACCTCACAGACTCTGAAGGCAGTATTTCTCCTGATCGACATCCGGCACGATCCATCTGCAAATGATAAGCTGATGTATGACTGGATCGTAAATAACGGATACAATCCGATCATTATTGCAACCAAGCTGGATAAGCTGAAAAGAAGTCAGGTACAGAAGAATATTAAGGCTATCAAGGACGGACTGAAGCTGCGCCCGGGCAGTAAGATCATTCCTTTTTCCGCTGAGACAAAGCAGGGAAAAGATGAAATCTGGGCGTTAATGGACGAGTTGACCGGTGCAGTTCCGGCAGCTACGGACGAGCTGAAGGCCTGACAGACGAGGAAAAAGAATATGGGAATTATCAAGGCATTCAAGCTGGGATTTGACTATCTCAAGTATGATGAGGACGGCAATGTGGAAGCAACGCAGCGTGCTGTCAATGATGTAAACCTGGACATTGAAGCCGGCGATTTTGTGGCCGTTCTGGGGCACAATGGTTCCGGAAAATCCACATTGGCGAAGCAGATAAATGCATTGCTTATCCCTTCAGAGGGAACCATGTGGGTGGATGATATGGACACAGCCAAGGAGCCGGAGCTGTGGAAAATCCGCCAGAAAGCGGGGATGGTTTTTCAGAATCCGGACAACCAGATCATTGGTACGGTTGTGGAAGAGGATGTAGGCTTTGGTCCTGAGAATATGGGAGTACCTACAGACGAAATCTGGAAGCGTGTGGATGACAGTCTGAAAAAGACAGGAATGACCGCTTACCGTTATCAGTCTCCGAACAAGCTTTCCGGAGGCCAGAAACAAAGAGTGGCCATCGCAGGTGTTGTGGCGATGCGTCCAAGCTGTATTGTACTGGACGAGCCAACTGCAATGCTTGATCCGAATGGCCGGAAGGAAGTATTGAAAGCCGTTTCCGAGCTCAATAAAAAAGAAAATGTAACCGTTGTCCTCATTACCCATTATATGGAAGAAGTGATCCATGCCAACAAGGTTTATGTGATGGATGGTGGAAATGTGGTAATGCAGGGAACTCCAAGAGAAATTTTTTCCCAGGTAGAGACACTGAAGAAATACCGGCTGGATGTACCCCAGGTGACATTGCTCGCCCATGAGCTTCACAAGGCTGGCGTGGACATTCCGGAAGGAATACTGACGAAAGAGGAATTGGTGGGTGCATTATGTCGATAGAGCTTAAGAACGTGACCTATACTTACAGTCAGGGTACTGCTTATGAAAGCCACGCCCTGAAAGATATAAATCTTGTAATTCCGGATGGACAGTTCATTGGTGTGATCGGTCATACTGGAAGTGGAAAATCAACCTTGATCCAGCATTTTAATGCTTTGATCCAGCCTACAAGCGGTCAGATCCTTTATAATGGAGAAGACGTGTGGGCGGAGAATTATAACCGCCGGGCTCTTCGAAGTGAGGTGGGGCTGGTATTCCAGTATCCGGAGCACCAGCTGTTTGAGAATACAGTTCTGGCAGATGTTTGCTTTGGCCCTATGAATCAGGGACTTTCCAGGGAGCAGGCTGAGGAAGAGGCAAAAAAGGCCCTTGCCCATGTAGGTGTGAAGGAAGAGAATTTTACCAAGTCTCCTTTCGAGCTTTCAGGAGGCCAGAAGAAACGGGTTGCCATTGCAGGTGTTCTGGCAATGAACCCGAAAATCCTGATCCTGGATGAGCCTACTGCAGGGCTCGACCCACAGGGAAGAGATGACATTCTGGATCAGATTGCGGCTCTTCATAAGATGAGAGGAATTACCATTATCCTGGTTTCTCATAGCATGGAGGACATTGCCAAATATGTGGAACGCCTGATCGTTATGAATCATGGGGAAATGGTGTTTGACGATACACCGAAGAATGTATTTTCCCATTATAAGGAACTGGAAGAAATGGGACTTGCGGCACCGCAGATCACCTATATCATGCATGCGCTTTCCGAAAATGGCCTGAATGTGGATACCACAGCTACCACTGTGGAGGAAGCCAGGGATACGATTCTGGAAGCTTTAAAGAAGCAGAAGCCTTCACTTCTTAAGAAGGGAGGCAGAAGCGAATGATCAGAGATATTACGATCGGACAGTATTATCCGGCAGATTCCGTGATTCACAAGCTGGATCCAAGAACCAAACTGGTAGGAACCATTGGATTTATTGTATCTGTATTTTTGTTTCACACCTTCGCAGGATATGCAGTGGCTACTATATTTCTTGCAGGAATGATCCTGTTGTCCAAGGTTCCGGTGAAGTTTATTTTTAAAGGTCTGAAGACTATTTTCATGCTGCTTCTGATCACCATATTTTTTAATATGATTCTTACCCCTGGTGAGGTGGTATGGAAGCTGGGATTTATTAAGGTAACAAAGGAAGGTCTGGTGTTGGCAGGTACTATGGCGATCCGACTGGTTTATCTGGTGATCGGTTCTTCCATTATGACACTGACGACTACGCCTAACCAGCTGACTGATGGTCTGGAGCGTCTGCTCCGCCCGCTGAATAAGCTCCATGTACCAGTGCATGATATTGCTATGATGATGTCGATCGCCCTACGTTTTATCCCTATTCTTCTGGAAGAAACGGATAAGATCATGAAAGCGCAGATCGCCCGCGGAGCTGATTTCGAGAATGGGAATCTGATCCAGAAGGCGAAGAACATGGTTCCCCTTCTGGTGCCGCTGTTTATTTCCGCATTTCGCCGTGCAAATGATCTGGCCATGGCCATGGAAGCAAGATGCTATCATGGCGGCGATAACCGTACCCAGATGAAACCGCTTTGTTATAAAAAAAGAGATCATATGGCATATGTGATTTTGGCAGCGTATCTGGCTGTTGCAATTGGATTTAGGGCAGCTGGAATTTAAATCGACTGAACATCCATTTAAAAAGTTATAGTTCCCTCATCTGTATTCAGAGTCTTAAAATAGACTACGGATGCAGATGAGGGAATTTTCACAAGGAGAAAGATGATGAAACGAATTGGACTTGTTGTAGCATATGATGGAACGAATTATTGTGGCTGGCAGACACAGCCCAATGGAATTACAGTACAGGGAGTGTTGAATGATACACTTTCTGAGCTTCTGGGAGAAAAGATTGAAACGATTGGTGCCAGTCGTACAGATGCAGGCGTACACGCCCTTGGAAACGTAGCGGTATTTGACACCAACACCCGTATCCCGGGAGAGAAGATTTCTTATGCTCTGAACCAGCGTCTGCCGGAGGATATCCGGATTCAGATGTCCGAAGAAGTGGAACCGGACTTCCATCCAAGATACTGTGACAGTGAGAAAACATATGAATATCGCATTCTGAACCGCAAATTTCCGGTACCAACAGAGCGGCTTTATTCCTATTTCTATCATTACAAATTAGATGTGGACAAAATGAGAGAGGCAACATCCTACCTGATCGGAAGGCATGATTTTGCCAGTTTCTGCGGCTCCGGAGCCCAGGTGAAAACAACTATCCGTACAGTTACCGGAATTGAAGTTTTCCGTGATGGTGACATAGTTACGATTCGCGTTTCGGGAACTGGTTTCCTCTATAATATGGTCCGCATTATTTCCGGCACCTTGATTGAAATCGGAAATGGACAGTATCCACCGGAGCGCATGCAGAAAATCCTGGATGCCAAAGACCGTTCCGCTGCTGGTCCTACCGCACCGGCGCAGGGACTCACCCTGATGGGGATACAGTTCTTTGATTAATGAGTAACGTTGCTATTTAATGTGTTGAAAAGTTCTTCAGGAGGGACGCATTTGGACAACTTTCAACATATTAAATAGCAAATTTTCGAGATGCACCTTTCCAATACTTCTTTTTGGCATATCACTTCACACATTAAAAATGTCAATAGCACATAATTACAATCTAGCATAATTTCACAACAAAAATGTCCACCCCAGCACAATTTTGTGCATATCATAACACAAAAAATGAAAGAGCAATCCAAAATTAGTCCATTTTACACAGAGCATCGATATGATATTATAATCCCATCAAAAAGCTATAGAACATAGCAAATAAAAATGATACGGGAGGTTTTTTCATGAAGAGAAAAGTAGCAATGGCAATGGTAGCAGCAATGGCAGTTGGTTCACTTGCAGTTCCAGTAATGGCAGAAGACGGAGCAGCTGGCGGAAAGATCGGTATTTCAATGCCTACACAGTCTCTGGAGCGTTGGAATCGTGATGGTTCCTATCTGCAGAAACAGTTCGAAGATGCTGGATACGAAGTAGAGCTTACATACTCTGACAACGAGACAGACCGTCAGGTAAACGATATCCAGAACCTGATTTCCGACGGAGTTAACCTGTTAGTTGTAGCAGCTATCGATGGCGAGGCTCTTAATACAGTTATGGATGAAGCAGCAGATGCAGGAATCCCGGTTATTTCCTATGACCGTCTGATCAAGTCCGACGCTGTTTCCTATTATATTTCTTTTGATAACTACACAGTAGGTACCCTTCAGGGACAGTACGTAGTAGATTCTCTGGATCTGGACAATGCTGGAGACAAGACATACAATATCGAGTTTACAGCTGGTGATCCTGCTGATAACAATGCCGGATACTTCTTCAATGGAGCATTTGATGTATTAAAACCATACATTGATGCAGGAACCTTAAATGTAGTTTCCGGACAGACTGATTTTGATTCTGTTGCAACACCTGCATGGGATACCCAGACAGCACTTGAAAGAATGCAGAATATTCTGGCATCCTACTATGCAGACGGAACACAGCTTGATGTAGCTCTTTGCTCCAACGACTCCACAGCACTTGGTGTAACACAGGCAATCGAGTCTGACTATGCTGGTGATAACACAGTTCTGATCACAGGACAGGATGGTGATGAAGCAAACCTTGCAAACATCGTTGACGGAAAACAGTCCATGACCGTTTACAAAGCAGTTGCTAATGAAGCAGTCGTAACACTTGACCTTGCAAAAGCAATGCTGGCTGGTGATACAGTTGATGAGTCCCTGATTGAAAAATCTGGTTGGGATTTCGAGTGTGCATATGATACAGAGTCCTATGAGACATCTGAAGGCAACAAATGCCCATCCTTCCTTCTGGTTCCTACAGTTGTAACAAAAGACAACCTTCAGGAAGCACTGGTTGACCCAGGATATTACACAATGGATGATGACGGATATCTTCATCCGGCAAACTAATGAAGACTGAACGAAAACGTCATACAAATCAAAAATAAAGGTTTAAATGTGGGCGGGGTGAAAAGCCCCGCCTGCTTTATGGGAAAGGGGGCGCCATTTTGGCTGACAATATTTTAGTAATGGAACACATTACGAAGGAATTCCCCGGTGTCAAAGCTTTGGATAACGTTAACCTTGAAGTTCAGCGTGGCGAGATTCATGCGCTGATCGGTGAAAACGGTGCGGGAAAGTCCACATTGATGAACGTATTAAGTGGTCAGTATCCATACGGCAGCTATACTGGAACGGTTACCTACGAGGGTGAAGAGTGTAAGTTTAAAAAGCTTAATGACAGCGAGGCAAAAGGTATCGTTATTATTCACCAGGAGCTTGCATTGATCCCACTGCTTTCCATCGGTGAAAACATGTTTCTCGGAAACGAGATCAAAAATAAAAGAGGAGCCATCGACTGGGATAAAACATACAGCGAGGCTGAGAAACATATGGCTCAGGTAGGTCTTCATGAATCTGCCCAGACCCTGATCAAAGATATCGGAACCGGCAAACAGCAGCTGGTAGAAATTGCGAAAGCTTTTTCAAAAGATGTTAAACTGCTCATCCTGGATGAGCCGACTTCATCCCTGAATGATGAAGATGCAAAGATGCTTCTGGACCTGCTTATGGAATTTAAAAAACAGGGACTGACATCTATTATTATCACACACAAACTGAATGAGATCATTTACTGTGCAGACCGTTGTACCATTCTTCGAGACGGAAGCACAATCGAGACACTTACAAAAGGCGTGGATGACTTAAGCGAGGACAGGATCATCAAAGGAATGGTTGGACGTCCTATGGAAGATCGTTATCCGAAACGTGAGCACAATGTAAGTAAAGAAGTGATGCTGGAGGTAAAGAACTGGACGGTTCATCATCCTCTGTATCCGGAAAAAATAGTAGACGACAATATTTCCTTTAAAGTACATAAAGGTGAGGTTGTTGGTTTCTCAGGACTGCAGGGTGCAGGCCGTACAGAGCTGGCAATGTCCATCTTCGGTAAGAGCTATGGAAGTGCAATTTCCGGAGAATTGTACAT
Source organism: Ruminococcus sp. RTP21358st1_G6_RTP21358_211008 (assembly GCF_040908885.1). Classification (NCBI taxonomy): domain Bacteria; kingdom Bacillati; phylum Bacillota; class Clostridia; order Eubacteriales; family Oscillospiraceae; genus Ruminococcus; species Ruminococcus sp. RTP21358st1_G6_RTP21358_211008. The sequence goes on along the minus strand of NZ_JBDGDM010000030.1, from coordinate 10,283 downwards.
AAAGGGTGAAAAAGTAGATTTGAAAGATCCTCGTGCAGCCATCCAGCATGGTCTTGCATATGTAACTGAGGACCGTAAGACAAACGGACTGATCCTTGATGAGTCCATTCGTTTCAATACAACTCTTGCCCGTCTGAACAAAGTCTGTGATAATGGAATTATCAACACGGACCTTGAGGTACAGCTGGCGGAGCAGATGACAAAAGAAATGGGAACGAAAACACCTTCCAATGAGCAGCGTATTGGTAACCTGTCTGGTGGTAACCAGCAGAAAGCCCTTCTTGGAAAGTGGATGTTCACAGAACCAGATATTTTGATTCTGGATGAGCCTACCCGTGGTATCGACGTAGGTGCAAAATATGATATTTACTGTCTGATCAATCAGATGGTGGAACAGGGAAAATCTGTAATCATGATTTCCTCAGAAATGCCTGAAATCCTTGGTATGTGCGACCGGATTTATATCATGAATGAAGGTAAAATGGCCGGAGAACTGGATGCGAAAGAAGCTACCCAGGAAGGCATCATGGCACATATCATGCAGAATCAGAAGAAATAATGAAGGGGGAAAACAAAATGAATGCAAAAATAAAAGACTTTTTAAGAAAATATACGATGGTTATTGCACTTGTAATCGTATTTATCCTGTTCTGTGCTCTGACTGATGGACGACTTCTTTTCGCACAGAACATGTCAAACCTTATGCTCCAGAACGGATACGTACTGGTTCTTGCATGTGGTATGTTACTCTGTATCTTAACTGGTGGTAACATCGATCTTTCTGTTGGATCTGTTATCTGCTTCGTTGGTGGTGTTGCAGCTGTCCTGATCGGCAGCAAGGGCTTCAATCCATTTATCACCATTCTCCTTTGCCTGGTAATCGGCCTTCTGGTTGGTGTATGGCAGGGCTACTGGATTGGTTATAAGAGAATTCCTCCATTTATCACAACACTTGCCGGCATGTTCATTTTCCGTGGATTTGGACGTCTGGTACTGGATAATAAGACAGTATCTATCCAGAACAAATCTTTCCTGAATGTATTTACATCCTACATTAACATTCCTGGACTTGATGATGGAAAGAAATATTCTGCACTGATCGTTGGTGTTCTGATCGCATGCTACATTATTTTCTCCACTATGCGTTCCAGAGCAAACAAAGCGAAAAAAGGTTATCGTCAGAATACCGCAGCTTCTGATTACAGCAGAGCAGCCGTGATTGCAGTTGTTATTCTGTGGTATTGCTACAAATTGTATCAGTACAAAGGTATCTCCGTAATGCTTGTATGGGTAGTTGCAATCTGCATGATCTACAACTTCATCACATCCAAGACAGCGTTTGGACGTTACTTTTACGCAATCGGCGGTAACGAGAAAGCAACACAGCTTTCCGGTATCGATACAAATAAGGTTTATTTCATTGCATATGCAAACATGGGCTTACTTGCTGGTCTTGCCGGTCTTCTCTGCGCAGCACGTGTAGGTTCTGTAAATGGTAGTACAGGTACATCCTTCGAGATGGATGCAATCGGTTCCTGTTTCATCGGTGGTGCTTCTGCATACGGTGGAAGTGGTACTGTAGGCGGTGTTGTAATCGGTGCTCTTCTCCTTGGTGTTATCAACATGGGTATGTCAATCATGGGTATCGGTGATTCCTGGCAGTATGTTGTAAAAGGTGCCGTACTTCTGATCGCAGTTGTATTTGATGTTATCTCTAATAGAAAATCCAACTAAATAATTGCCAAAAAACTGCTGAGAGTGCAGTAAGTAATCAGAAACTACTGTTCACTGGTGACGTTCCGCGAGGCGTTTTTTGTGAACAAAGTTCACAGAAAACCCGAGAATTGCGGCGCGAAATCATGCGAATGCATGATTTCTGTGCATCGCGAAGCGTGTTGCTGGTCACGGAGTGAACAGTAACAATCAGAAAGGAGCTGTTGCAGAAATGCAATGGCTTCTTTTGCATATAGCATGCAAATATGGTAAACTGTAGATGTTTGAAAGCATATTTATTTTATAATAAAATGGCGGTTTGCCTACAGGCAAAAGCGCGGGCAATAAAGGAACTTATTAATTATGAAAAAATCCACATTGACTGTTTTTTTTATTATAGTAGGCTGTATGTTATTTCTCTCTGGAATCTGGATTTATTTCCAGAAAAAACTGGATCAGGTGGATCTTGGTGAAGGAGAGGGGGCATCCAGCTACGCAAAACATTATCTGATGATATCAGGAGAGGAAAATACCCTGATGTGGGATTCTATCTATGAAAGCGCCAGCCAGGCGGCAAAGGATGCAGATGCTTATCTGGAATTGATCGAGCCCGGACACGATTCCAATTATAGTCAGGCGGACTATCTGCGTATTGGAATTGCCTCCCAGGTGGACGGAATCATTCTGGAAGCTGATGGAAGCGATGAAGAGCAGGAACTGATCCAGGAGGCCTCAGATGCGGATATTCCAGTAGTTACGGTGCTGACAGATGATTCCTCCAGTGCCAGAATCAGCTTTGTTGGACTGAATAGTTATCAGCTTGGAAATGCTTACACGGAACAGATCCTTGGACTTTTAAAGGAGCATGAGAATACGCAGGTCCTTCTTTTGTCAAATTCCCAGTCCAAGACACAGGAGACCAATCTGATCTATTACCAGATTAAAAAAGAACTGGAGGAAAAAAAGAAGGATTATCAGACCGTAACGATTTCAGAATACAACATTGACAGCAGCTCTGGCTTTGATACAGAGGAATTTGTCCGGGATATTTTTGTAAGCGAGGAGAACCTGCCAGATGTGCTGGTGTGCATGGACGAGGTTGTGACAGAGTGCGTTTACCAGGCTCTGGTTGACTATAACCAGGTTGGAAATGTGGATGTAGTTGGTTTTTATTATTCCGATGTAATTCTGGATGGTATCAGCAAAGGGATTATTTCTTCGGCTATCGCTCTGGATATGGATGAAATCGGAAGATACAGCGTGAATGCCCTGGAAGAGTTTTCCTCCTTGGGACATACCAGCAACTATTACAGTGTGGGTCAGCATGTGATCACCAGAAGCAATGTTGGTGCTTACAGAACGGAGGGGAATTAAATGAGAGAGAGAAAAGGAAGCCTTTCCGTCCAGAATTCCATACAGACAAGATTAAGCTTTGTTATGGCCCTTGTCATGGTGTTTGTAGTATGCATCAATTTTTTTATCTTTGAACAGATCCATACCGGTGTAGACCGGATTGATGCTGTTTTTTCCAGCAATGCAGCGATTAATGATCTCTCGGATACCTTAAACAAGCTGGAAGGAACGGTTTACGAATATCTGAATATAAAGGGAACCAAGGCTCTGGAAAATTACTATCGCTATGAGCAGGATTACCGGGAGCTTCTGGATAAGCTGAATGACCGGAATGTGGACAATGAAGTAAAAATGCTGGAAAAAAATATACGCAGAATGTCAGAAAGCTATCTGAATCAGACCAGCGAGACTGTTCAGGCCAAGCGAGGCAGAAATATTGAGAAGTACAAGGCTTCTTATGAAAAAGAACTGCAGCTTTATAAATATATCAATTCTTATATTTACAAGCTGAATAATCTGCGTTTCCGGATGAATTCCTCCAATTACCAGCTCCTGCTTTCTTCTATGGATGTACTGTATCGGCTGGCGTTGGTGGTTATTTTCATTGTGGCAGCAGTAGGCGTGGCTATTATCATTCTGTTTGTGCAATCCATGATCCGGCCGCTGACCCAGCTTTCCAGTACTGCTCATGAGGTTGCCCTGGGAAATCTGAATGTGCCAATTCTGCCTGTTGTCTGCGAGGATGAGGTTGGCGTGGTAACACGGAGCTTTAATCAGATGCTGGACAGCATACGCATTCATATTAAACAACAGCGTGAAAGTATAGAGAAGCAGGCTCAGATGAAGGAGAGGGAGCTTCTTATGGAGACCCATCTGAAGGAAGCACAGCTGAAGTATCTTCAGGCTCAGATCAATCCTCATTTCCTGTTTAACTGTCTGAATGCTGGTGCCCAGCTTGCCATGCTGGAGGATGCAGAGCGTACTGGTGTTTTTCTGGAAAAGATGGCAGACTTTTTTCGATATAATGTACGGAAAATGGAGGATGACGCACTTCTCTGGGAAGAGGTGGATGCAGTTGACAATTATATTTATATTTTAAATGTCCGATTTGCCGGAGATATCAATTATGAAAAAGATGTGGATGAGGGAATCGGGAATTTCAGGATTCCAAGTATGATTTTGCAGCCTCTGGTGGAAAATGCAGTGCAACATGGAATCCACGACTGTATGGAAACTGGAAAAATCAGAATGTCTATTCACAAGGATGGAGATGATCTGGAAATCACAGTCAGTGATAATGGCGCCGGAATGACACAGGAGATGATCAGGTCTGTTATGGCAGGGAAAGCACGAAATAATGGAGAGGACCGTTATTCTACAGGTATAGCAGTAGGAAATGTAATTGACAGATTGGAACTGTATTATAAACAAAAAGGTCTTCTTACCATAGAAAGTGATGGTCTGGGACTTGGAACCAGTGTGCATATCACCTTACCGGTGGAGGTTGAAGGTACCAGTGAATGAGTAAAAAGTGATAGCACGGAGTATGCTGCAATGAGCAGTGAACAGAGGCTGAATAAAGGGGAGCAAAAAAATGTACCGTATTCTGATAGCAGATGATGAAGGACTTATGCTGGAGGCTTTTAAAGGAGTGATTCTGGCTGAATTCGGAGATAAATGCAGTGTGGAAACTGCGAAAACAGGAAGGGCGGTAATCGAGAAGGCGGAGACTTTTCACCCGGATATTGTGTTTATGGATATTCACATGCCTGGAATTAACGGAATCCAGGCCATGCGGGAAATCCGGAAGTTCAACAATTCCGCCTTGTTTTATGTGGTTTCCGCATATGACAAATTTGATTACGCTAAAGAAGCCATTAATCTTGGTGTGGAACAGTATCTTACGAAACCGATTTCGAAAAGTAAGATTATTTCTGTGGTGGAAGAAGCGACAGCAAAGGTGGATAAGGTGCGTGATCAGAGAAGTAATCTGTTGAAAATCCAGGAAAAGCTGGAGACAGTTATCCCGGTTGTGGAATCTGGTTATGTAAATTCTCTTCTTTTCCAGAAAGAGATGGCAGCAGCAGATTATTACCAGCAGCTTCTTGATATTGAATACAGCCAGGGTTATGTTATGGTGGTGCAGTTTGGACAAAGCTATGAAAATGGAAGACTGGTAAGCCCGGTTGGAATGAATGTGAAAGCCCAGAGCTTTTATCCGGAATTCCGGGATGTGGTGAAGTCTGCTTTTCCTTGTGTGGTTGGAAATATTATGTCCAATCGTATCCCTGTAGTAGTACCTTGTGAAATTTTTCAGAATCCTTATGAAGACCGCATTGATCTGGTGGAAAAGGCAAGAGAACTGGTGGCAAGGCTGGAAGGCAGACTGGATGCAAAATTCCGTGTGGGAATTGGAAGAGTATGGGAAATGGAAGAGCTTGAGAGATCTTACCGTGAAGCACTCCGGGCATTAAACGGAAGCCTGAGCCGGGTAATTCATATAGAGGATCTTTCCCAGAATGGTGTCTATGACGAGGCTTTTCCCGGCAATGATGAGAAGCGGATGTTCCGCTGCCTTGAGGAAGGAAATGAAGAGGGTATGCTCCAGGAGGTGAACTTCTTCTGTGACTGGATGGTGGAGCATTATTCACAGGATATGAATAATATCCGCCTGAAAATACTGGAGTTTATTATCTGGGGAGAGAAGATTGCTTTTGAAAGCGGCGCGATCAATTATGGATTTAGTTACCGCAGAGACTATTTGGATACTGCCATGTCGCTTTCTACTTATGAGGATCTTCGTAAATGGTTTCAGGAAAAGATGGTAAATGTATGCCGGGCAATCCGGGATCAGAAGGAAGATCAGTCTAATTCCGCGGTAAAGAAGGCCATGCTTTATATTCAGGAAAATTACAGCAGGGATATTTCTCTGGATGATGTATCCAGCCAGGTGAATATCAGTCCTTATTATTTCAGCAAGATTTTTAAGGAGGAGACTGGGGAGAATTTTATTGAGTATCTGACCAGAGTCCGGATCGATAAAGCCAAAGAGCTTCTGGTGGATGAAAATGTGAGCGTAAAGGAAGCGGGAATCCAGAGCGGCTATTCAGATCCAAATTATTTCAGCAGGATTTTTAAGAAGCAGATGGATATGACTCCAAGTGAGTATAAAGCGAGGTATGGAAAATGAGAAAGTGTCGTTGGCTGATCTTGTCGCTGGTTTTGATCCTGGCAGCTGCATTGGCAGCAGGCTGCGGAAGTAAGCCTCAGGAGCCGCAGAAGGAAGAAGCAAAAGAGGAAGATAAGCTGCAGATCGGGCTTAGCTTTGACTCTTTTGTAATTGAGAGATGGCTGCGGGACCGGGATATGTTTGTTTCTACTGCCCAGAGCCTTGGGGCTGAGGTGAATGTGCAGGTGGCCGGAGGCGTTGTGGAAGAGCAGATCTCCCAGATAGAGTATTTCATTAAGAAAAAGATGGATGTGATCGTGGTGATCCCTATTGATGGAAATGCTCTGTATGATGTGCTGAAGGAAGCCCGGGAAATGGGGATTTATATAATCTGCTATGACCGCATTGTGGAAAATGTTAATGCAGATCTGTATATTACCATTGATAATGAAAAGGTTGGAACCCTTATGGGAGAGGCGCTGATCCAGGCTTGTCCGGAGGGAGGAAATATTTTTGCCATCAATGGATCTCCTACAGACAGAAATGTGGATGAAGTTGTGAGGGGGTTCAATAAAGCCATTGAAGGCAGTAATCTGAATGTGGTTTATACGGAATATTGCGATAACTGGATGGCAGAGCTGGCCGGAAATTATGTGACTCAGGGGTTGGAAGTTACAAAAGATATTGTAGGAGTGATGTGCGGAAATGATGATCTGGCAAGTCAGGCAGTGAAGGTATTGTCGGAGAACCGGTTGGCAGGGAAGGTTGCTGTGGTGGCTCAGGATGCGGATCTGGCAGCTTGTCAGAGGATTGTGGAAGGTACACAGGAAATGACCGTCTATAAGCCTATTGAACTGGAAGCGAATACGGCGGCAGAGTTCGCTGTAGCGCTTGGCAAAGGAGAGGATATTACTTCAGGAGAAGGGGAATACAAGGCGGTAGAAACTTTCAATGACGGGACATATGACATTCCTTATTATAAAATCGATCCAATTGCGGTGACAGCGGAAAATATGGATAAGGTGATCATTGATGGGGGATTTCATACGAGAGAGGATGTTTATTTGAATATTCGATAAGGAAAGGTGCTTCAAAGCGGACGCAGTGCGGACGAAATAACAAAAAGACTGGTTCTTCATGTAGCTGCAGGAAGAACTAGCCTTTTTTTGTATGGGGGAAAAGAATTTTTTATGCATATACTCTGTCGATTTGGATCACAGCACAATAGTTGCCATCGTCCATATTGCGGATGCGCTCTTTGAGGAGATTGGTGATCTCTACGTTTGTGAGTTTGCATTCGAAAGGAACCGCTACGTCGAAGATCAGGTTTGTGTGGGTAGGACCTTCTACTATGCGAAAATCGTGAATGGAAAGACGGCGGTCCAGATTGCGGGTGATTTCTTCAATCTGGCTGCGCATTTCATTGACCTCCTTGTTGTCTGTAACAATGGGATCAATGTGGATGGTGGCAGAACAATTCAGTTTGTCCTGAAGCTCATGCTCAATGTTGTCAATCTCATCGTGGATGATCAGCAGATCTCCGTGGGCGGGAACCTCAGCGTGGAGGGAAAGAATCAGTCTGCCTGGACCGTAGTCATGGACAATCAGGTCATGCATGCCGTGGACAAGGGGATGGGCAAGAACGATCTCTTCGATTTCCTCTACTAAATTTTTCTCCGGGGCTTGTCCGAGAAGGGGATCAATGGTATCCTTCATTGTAGTGATTCCGGTATAGAAGATAAAAATGCCAACCAGAACACCGAACCATCCGTCCAGCACCAGTCCGGTAAGCTGACTGATGATAGTTGCCAGAAGAACCAGACTGGTGGAAACTGTGTCACTTAAACTGTCTCCGGCTGTAGCCTGCATGGCAGTACTGTCGATTTTGTGACCGATAGTGCGGTTATAGTAGTACATATATATTTTTACCAGAATAGATGCAATAAGGACAGCAATAATAACCGGGCTGCATTCAATGGGCTCCGGGGTGCGGATCTTGTCAATGGAGGAGCGGATCAGCTCGAAGCCCATGATCAGAATCGCAACTGAGACAAGAAGTCCGGAGATATATTCCATGCGTCCATGTCCAAAGGGATGCTCTGTATCCGGTTTTTGTCCGGAGAGCTTGAAGCCCACCAGAGTGATCACAGAGGAGCCTGCATCCGATAAGTTGTTGAAGGCATCCGCCGTGATGGCAATAGAGCCGCTTAGGATTCCGGCAAGCCATTTTCCTATAAAAAGAAAAATGTTCAAGGCAATTCCCACAGCTCCGCAGAGCATGCCATAAGACTGGCGAACCTGGGGGGAGCTGTAGTCTTTGTAATCTTTGATGAAAAAACGGGATAAAAATGTTATCATAAAAACTTCACCTCAAATATAAGAAGAAAAGGAACTGTTCAGTTCTTTTACAGTTACGCGCTTTGTGATGCACAGAAAGGTGAACCTTTCTGCGGTATTCCCACAGCTGCCACCTGGGGCTTTCATAGTGAAAATGTTCCGCGGAATAGTACTTGCTGAATAGTTACCTGAAAAAATAAAATAGTTACTGTGTATCCTGTGGATAAATTCTTTCTAATATAGCACATTGCGGAGAAAAATACCAGAGAAAATTTATAAAATGTCTGATTAAAGTGTGGATAAATCGTTGTTCTAAAAGACACTTGTTGTGGATGGGCGTGTATAAGGTGGAGACAGCAAGCAGGCTTTGTGGAAAAGCTGATCAGCAATCCAGGAAGAATGTGGAAAACTTTTTGAAAAAAAGATGGAAATATGGGGAAAAAGTGGTTGACAGAAACGGAGGCTTATAATATAATAACTCAATGTGACGTAGTGCGAGATACTTTAGCCAATAGCCCCGGCGACGGTATTTATCAGCGGTTTCGGACATTTCCGCAGTAATTGCACCATCGTTTCCATATTACTAACATATGCGAGAATTCGCATTTATACAAACAATCGTTGATAAATAACAGGAGGTAAAACCATGCAGACTTATATGGCTAATCCAGATAAAATCGAGAGAAAATGGTATGTAGTTGACGCTGAAGGCTGCACCCTTGGCCGTCTGGCTTCTGGCGTAGCAAGCGTTTTAAGAGGAAAGAACAAACCTCAGTTTACACCACACGTTGACACAGGTGATTATGTAATCGTTGTTAACGCTGACAAGATTAAAGTTACAGGAAAGAAAATGGATCAGAAGATCTACTACAATCACTCTGATTATGTAGGTGGAATGAAAGAGACTACATTAAAAGAGATGATGGCTAAGAAACCTGAGAAAGTTGTTGAGCTGGCAGTTAAAGGTATGCTTCCAAAAGGACCATTAGGAAGAGAAATGTACACAAAACTTTTCGTTTATGCCGGACCTGAACACAAACATGCGGCTCAGAAACCGGAAGTTTTAACATTTTAATTAGGAGGTAGAAAACATTGGCTAGCGCAAAATTCTACGGAACAGGAAGAAGAAAAAAATCAGTAGCAAGAGTTTACCTTACCCCAGGTACTGGTAAAATCACTATCAATAAAAGAGACATTGATGAGTATTTCGGATTAGATACACTTAAAGTTATCGTTCGTCAGCCACTGGCTGCTACCGAGACAGAAGGAAAATTTGACGTTCTTGTAAACGTACACGGTGGCGGATACACAGGACAGGCTGGTGCTATCAGACATGGTATCTCCAGAGCACTCCTTGAGGCAGACAAAGAGTACAGACCAGTTCTTAAAGCAGCTGGATTCCTTACTCGTGATCCTCGTATGAAAGAGCGTAAGAAATACGGTCTCAAAGCAGCTCGTCGCGCTCCGCAGTTCAGCAAACGATAATCGACTGCTCAGACTATATCAAAATGGTTCAAAAACCCCGGAAAATCAAGGTTTTCCGGGGTTTTGCTATATCTAAACGGGCTGATATGGTTTGACCAAATTTGGCAAAACGAGAGCCGATTTCATCCAATTTTTAGTGGTCCGCAAGTCAATGCTAGCAATATAGTGTCAACTTAAGCCAGTTATATTGGCTCATCTGTTCCTTGAAAACTAAATAGTAAAAATA